>CALBKR010000028.1 GCA_937896105.1 uncultured Bacteroidales bacterium | reverse complement strand
ATCCTCTTGTTCCCACCTCGGTCGAGGGGCTTGAGCTTGGTCGCAAGAATACAATTGCCGTAAATGAGAAGATGCAGTCGTCAATCCCCACAATTTTTGCGGGTGGCGACATTGTGCGCGGCGGTGCAACCGTGATTCTTGCAATGGGCGATGGACGAAAGGCTGCTGCCTCGATGCACGAGATGCTCAGTAAGTAAAAATATTTCTATAAATAGAAAAATAGGCGCCGGCAGATTCCAATTTGTCAGCGCTTATTATTTTTTGTTTCCATTTGGAAAGTACAGCCTTATGCTTGTCTTGAGGGCCTCTTGCGCCGATTTTTTGTTGTTTTCCTCCTCGTCCGAGGGGCACAGTGCAGCTTTTTTCGTAAAATTATTCTTTTTTAAAACAAAAAACCTTTTTTTTGCTTGTCGTGTTATTTAAATGCTTATATTAGCCTGTGCGGAAGGGTTGCAGGGTGTATCACTTTGGCACTGTTTCGCTGCTTTCTTTAGCAAAGTGAAACCAAATTATAGGACTTTAAAAACTAACTGAGATGAAGACACGTCTTGAGCACGATTCATTGGGCGAGATTCAAGTTCCCGCTGATGCTTATTATGGAGTGCAAACATTGCGAGCCATTGAGAACTTCCACGAGATAAGCGGTATTAAAATAAGCGACCACCCTTATTATGTGAAGGCTTTGGCACAGGTAAAATGGGCTGCAGCTCACGCTAATATGGGGCTTGGCACGCTGGACGCTACAAAAGGTAACGCCATAAAGGCCGCTTGTGAAGAGATTATAGGCGGTGCGCTGGTCGAGCAATTCCCCGTTGACCTTATTCAGGGTGGTGCGGGAACATCTACCAATATGAACATAAATGAGGTGGTGGCCAACCGTGCGCTGGAGATTTTGGGACACGAGAAGGGCGAATATCAATATTGCCACCCCAACGACCACGTTAACCTGTCGCAATCGACAAATGATGCCTATCCTACATCGTTCAAACTCTGCTTTATATTGCATAACGAGGACCTTGTGCGTGAACTCAAGCGTCTTATCGCTTCGTTCCGTGCCAAAGGCAAGGAGTTCAATAAGGTAATAAAGATGGGTCGCACTCAGTTGCAGGATGCTGTGCCTATGACTCTCGGTCAGGAGTTCGAGGCATTCGCTGCCACACTCGACGAAGAGGTGAGCCGCTTGAATGAGATGGCGCGTCTGTTCCTCGAGGTGAATATGGGTGCTACAGCCATCGGTACCGGTATAAATACCGAGCCCGGTTATGCCCAGGCGTGTGTTGATGCCTTGCGTGCAATATCCGGCAAGCCGTTTGTGCTTGCAGGTAACCTCGTCGAGGCTACTCCCGATGCCGGTTCTACAGTTATGTACTCATCGGCATTGAAACGCCTTGCTGTAAAGCTTTCAAAGATATGCAACGACCTTCGTCTGTTGTCGAGCGGTCCGCGTTGTGGCCTGAACGAGATAAACCTGCCGCCAATGCAGCCCGGTTCAAGTATTATGCCGGGAAAGGTGAACCCGGTTATCCCTGAGGTTGTCAACCAGATATGTTTCCGCGTTATCGGTAACGACCTTACTGTTACGTTTGCGGCCGAAGCCGGCCAGTTGCAGCTCAATGTTATGGAGCCTGTTATCGTTCATTCGATAATTTCATCAATACGTATGCTGTTGCGCGGTATGACACGTCTGCGTGTACTTTGTGTCGATGGCATTACTGCCAACGAAGGTCACTGCAAGGAACTTGTTATGGGCAGTATAGGAATTGTGACGGCACTTAACCCTGTACTGGGTTATGAGAACAGTGCGATGATTGCCAAGCGTGCATTGAATGAGAACCGCAGTGTCTATGACCTTGTACTCGAGGAAGGCCTGCTGTCGAAAGAGGAACTTGACGAGTTGTTGCGCCCCGAGAATATGATTGCGCCTCACAAGATGCCTCACAAGAAATTCTGATACCGATACAAAAAAATGGATAGCCGCGGCTATCCATTTTTTTTTTGTATCATAGTCTTCCGGTTATTCTCCTAACCCTTTGCCGTATTTTGCATTCAGCCCTTCTACGATGTCGGCAGTGATATCATAAGCCTCGTTTGCATATAGCATATTGCCGCCGATTTTTGTCAGTATGAAGTCGTAACCGTGTTCGTCGTTGTACTCCTTGATGAATCTGTTCACGCACTCGGTCATCTCACCATACAACTTGTTGCTCTCCTGTTCAAGGTTTGCAATCATTGCTTGGCCGCGTTGCAATAACTCCTGTTCCTTCTTCATAATCTTATCATATTCGGCCTGTGCTGTCTCTTGGCTCAGGAACAGGTTGTTCTGTACCTTGCGCTCGAATTCGGCAGCCTCCTTCTGAAGGACTTTACGCTCCTCCTCAATGGTGTTGTTTATGCTCATCTCCTTGCGTAACATATCCATTTGTATCTCTTTCGCAAAACTGTAGTTGGCAAGCAGGGAGTCATAGCTCACATAGGCGATTCTGATGGATTGCACAGAGTCGGTACCTTGTACAACGATAGTCTTTGTTATGGTTTGCGGCTCGCTTATTGTCGCTTCTTTCTTGTCGGAACATTGAACGAAAAGCAACTGGACGATTGCCAGCATTGTCAAAAATGTGATTTTTTTTGTGGTTTTCATAGTGTCAAAGCTATTTTTTCTTATTTCCTCTCTTTAACTGCCATAGGGTTCGGACGGCGTGCATCCCTGTCCTGCGACTGGACACACTTTATGCCGCGTTTGCGCATCTCCTTGTTGCCGCCGACATGTATGTTCGGGAACCTGCCGTTCTTCTTTACGATAATCTTGATGGCAAGCAGCGCAACACATATTGCAACAATTAACAATGTAAACAGTAAAGTTCTCAACATTTCCATTAACTTTGTGGTGTTACTGCAACCAAAGAGCCGCAAACCCTTTTTGCTCTGCAAAGATAGTGCTTTTTGCTCTCCTGTAAGGGGGTGCGTTGCCTAAAAAAAGTAAAAAGTGACCACAAAACAGGATAATTAACAATATTTTACAAATATAACAAACCGTTTAACTGTTATAAACATTTTAATATATGGAAAAACTGAATTTGAAGCCCGAAGCCCTTTTCGGGTATTTCTTAGAGATAAGTAAAATTCCTCGTGGCTCAAAGAACGAGGCACAGATATCTGCCTTTCTGCAGAATTTCGGCAAGGAACTCGGTTACGAGACAATTGCCGATGCTGTGGGAAATGTGCTGATAAAGAAACCTGCATATCCTGGTTACGAGAACAGGAAGACAATAATCCTGCAGGGGCATATGGATATGGTGGCAGTAAAAAAGCCGGACAGTAAAATAGACATGAAAAAAGAGGGGCTTACTCTTATGACAGAGGGAGATTGGCTTTTTGCCAAAGATACCAGCCTGGGAGGGGATGACGGAATTGCTGTAGCCTATGAGCTGGCACTGCTGGCAGCAGAGGAGTTAGAACATCCTCGCTTGGAATGTGTTTTTACTGTAGATGAAGAGATTGGACTTTTGGGAGCAAAGGGAATAGATGTTTCTTGCTGTAAAGCAAAACGGATGATTAATATTGATTCTGAGGAGGAGGGGATTTTCTTAACCGGCTGTGCCGGAGGAATGCGGGTAGATTGTCATCTTCCTTTAGAAAAAGAAGAAATAGAAAAGTTTCAATATAAAATAAATTATCAAATGTTAAG
>CALBKR010000027.1 GCA_937896105.1 uncultured Bacteroidales bacterium | reverse complement strand
TGAAATTCTTTGAGTCCTCATCAGTCCACCAATTGGCAAAGTTTCCATCCTTGTCGAACTGACGTCCTTGATCGTCGAATCCGTGTGTCATCTCGTGTCCTATCACAACGCCGATGGCACCGTAGTTGAATGCGTCGTCCTCGTTCATATCAAAGAAGGGGTACTGCAAAATTCCTGCGGGGAAGCAAATTTCGTTTGTCGTGGGGTTGTAGTAGGCATTTACTGTCTGCGGTGTCATATGCCACTCCTCGCGGTCAACGGGCTTGCCCCATTTCTCTTCGATGTGTTTGTTCCACTCGAATTGCGACATATTGCGGCAGTTGTCGGCGTAGCTGAGCTCGGGGTTTATTGTAAGGCCGCTGTAATCTTCCCATTTGTCGGGGTAGCCTATTTTTACGGTAAAGGTGTTCAGTTTCTCGTGTGCTGCCTTTTTTGTCTCGGCGCTCATCCACTCTTGTGCGTCGATGCGCTCGCCGAGAGCAATCTGAAGGTTGCGCACCAACTGCACCATACGCTCTTTTGCGGCAGGGGGGAAGTGCTTGGCCACATAAAGCTCGCCGATAATGTCGCCCAACGGGCCGTTTACTGCGTCGAGGGCGCGCTTCCAACGGGGCTGCTGTACCTTCTTGCCGCTGAGCACGGTGCCGTAGAATGCAAATGTCTCCTCCTCGATAGCATCGGTAAGCTCGTTAGATGTAGAGTGTATGATGCGCCACTCGAGGTATGCCTTAATGTCGTTGAGCGGTGTGTCGTTGATTATTGCGGCAACCTCCTTGATAGCCTCGGGGTGTGCAAGGTTCAGTACCTCGATACCTTCGATGCCGAGTATGCTGTAGTATGTATCCCAGTCGATGCCCGGGATGCTCTTCTTCAGTTCGCCGTACGACATCTTGTGGTAGCTGTTCATAGGGTTGCGGCGCTCGACGCGGCTCAGGTGCTTTGCGGCCAGGCGTGTTTCGATTGCCATTACGGCCTGCATCTTTGCTGTCGCCTCCTGTTCGTTGAAGCCGTGCAGCTTGAACATATTCACAACGTGCTCACGGAACTTGTTGCGTAAGTTGGTCGATACCTCATCGTTGTCGCTGTAGTACTCCTTCTCGGGGAGTGACAGGCCACTCTGGTAGATGCCGAGCTGGTTGCTGTTGCTGTCCATAATGTCGGTACCGATGCCTGTTGACATAAAATTGCCTATTCCTGCACGGTAGTTCTTTGCAATCAATGGTATGATTTCACTCTTCGACTTAATTGCAGCTACTGCATCCATATATGGCTTTACGGGAGCAACGCCCTCGTTATTGCGGCGTGTGCTGTCCATAACCAGTTTATAAAGGTCACCCACCTTCTGTGCGTTGCTGCCCGGCTCGCTCTCTTTTGCTGCCTGCTCAAGTACCAGGTCTTTCAGCTGTTCGCGGTTCTTCTCGCGCAGAGCGTCGAACTGGCCGTAGCGTGCATACTCGTCTGTGATCGGGTTGGCCTTCTGCCAACCGCCTGTCGCATACTGGAAAAAGTCTTCACCCGGCTTCTGGGTGGTGTCCATATTCTCCGTCAATTTAGTCTTCATAGTCTCTTTTGTTTCACAGCCTGCAACACCTATTGCAATAGCTGTAAGGATAAGTAATTTTTTCATTTCTGATTATTTAGAAGATATTTAAATTCTTGTAAAAAGTTCTTTACATAGGGGACTGCATTTCCATTGTTTTTTCAAGTTCTTCCATATTCTGCTCCCACACGGTTACGGCGTTGTCGAGTTGTTTCTTCAGTGCGGCGTATCGCGTAAAATTTTCTTGTGTGCTGCCCTCGGCAGTGCTCATAACCGCCTCGAGTGCTCCTATGGCTCCCTCGAGCTCGCTGATAGCCTGCTCGTCGTTCTCAATGAGCCTCTCGAGTTTGCGGCGCTGCTTCTGCAGTTGTTTCTCGGCCTCGTAGCTCAGGCGGTTCTCATTGGCAGGCTTCGCAGGCTCGGCCTGTGTGTTCCCCTTGCTTACCGCAAGTGCCTCGTTTATGTTCGTTGCGTTCTTTGCCGCAAGGTAGTCGTATATTCCGCCAAGATGCTCGCGTATCTTGCCGTCGCCGAACTCATACACCTTTGTCACAAGACCATCGAGGAACTGCCTGTCGTGGCTCACCACAATCACGGTACCGTCAAAATCGCGTATAGCCTCTTTCAGCACATCCTTCGACTGCATATCGAGGTGGTTCGTAGGCTCGTCGAGGATGAGCAGGTTCATTTGCCGCAGCAGCAGACGTATCATCGCCAGTCGACTTCTCTCGCCGCCCGACAGTACCTTCACGGGCTTGTCCGATGCTTCGCCGCCGAACATAAATGCACCAAGAATGTCACGTATGCGCAATCTTATATCGCCTGTCGCCACATTGTCTATGGTCTGGAACACCGTGAGGCTCTCGTCGAGGCTCTGCGCCTCGTGCTGTGCAAAGTAAGCGGTCTCCACATTGTGCCCGATGATTATCTCTCCTTCGTGCTCCAGTTCGCCAAGGATACAACGTACCATAGTCGTTTTCCCCTCACCGTTTCGTCCCACGAATGCCACCTTCTCGCCGCGGTTTATCGTGAAATTGGCTCCCTCGAACACTGTGTGTTCTCCGAAGCTCTTTTTTACATCGTTGCAGATGACAGGGTAGTTGCCGCTGCGTGTAGCAGGCGCGAATTTCAGTCTCAGACGGCTTGTGTCCTCCTCGTCAATCTCAATCGGAACCATCTTCTCAAGCTGTTTTATGCGGCTCTGCACCTGAACAGCCTTTGTAGGCTTGTAGCGGAAACGCTCGATGAACTCCTTTATGTCGGCAATCTCTTTCTGCTGGTTCTCGTATGCGCGTATCTGCTGCTCGCGGCGCTCCTTACGCGTCTCCATAAACTTGTCATATGAGAGCTTGTAGTCATATATCCTGCCGCAAGAAATCTCAATCGTGCGGTTTGTCACCGCATTCAGGAACGCCCTGTCGTGGCTCACCAGCAGCACGGCATTGCCGCTGCGTGCCAGGAATTGCTCGAGCCATTGGATGCTCTCGATGTCGAGGTGGTTCGTAGGCTCGTCGAGCAATAGGATGTCGGGGTGCTGTAGCAGCAGTTTCGCCAGCTCTATGCGCATTCTCCATCCTCCGCTGAACTCGCCTGTGGGGCGTGTGAAATCGCTGCGGCGGAACCCTAATCCTGTCAGTGCACGCTCAATCTCCGCCTCGTAGTGGTTACCGCCCATCATCGTGTACTGCTCGTTAAGGTGCGTGTACTCCTCTATGAGCTGGTGATACTCCTCGCTCTCGTAATCGCTTCGCTCGGCAAGCTCGTTGTTCATCCTCTCCAGTTCGGCCTCCATCTCGTGTATGTGCGCGAAAGCCAGCTCGGCCTCCTCGTACACAGTGCGCCCGTCTGTGTGGTGCATTACCTGAGGCAGATACCCCACGGTAAAACCCTTCGGCCTCGAGAGCGACCCTTCGGTCGGCTGCTGTTGGCCGGCGATTATCTTCAGCAAGGTGCTCTTGCCGGCACCATTCTTGCCCACAAGAGCTATGCGGTCCTTCTTGTTTATTATAAAACTGACATCGTGGAACAGGTTCGTCCCACCGAAATCAACCCTTATGTTATCTACCGAAAGCAAAATCTTCTATATTATATAATAATGTGTAAATATTCTGTACCTGTTCGCAAGCAACATTGTCCCTGTTCTCTTTGCTCTTTACAATGTTCTCTCCTGCGACCTTTGGTCGCAAAGGTACTGCTTTGCGGTGAAAAATGCAATACACAAACCTCGCCGACAGGCTATCCAAGTAGCTTTAGGACACCTTTTAGAGTTTTTTTCAGAAATTTTATGAAATAAATTATTGAAAAGCTTGCGCATAAAATAAATCTTTTATATATTTGCAATGATTTCAAAAATGAAATTTGAAAATATGGCAACAAGAGCAGAACTTAAAGAAGAACTTATCAATGCAGGCATACGTCCATCGGTGCAGCGTCTGGCAATTTTTGAATATGTGCGCCAGAGTTGTCAGCATCCGACAGCGGAGGTCGTGTACGATGCTTTGTGCGATGAACTCGGCTCATTGTCACTGACAACAGTCTACAACACATTGAAGCTCTTTGTGGATGCCGGTCTCATATCGATGCTCACCATTGACGATACTTTCCGCTGTTTCGACGGCAACCGTTGCTGCCACGCGCACTTCCGTTGCAATAATTGCGGAAAAATTGTAGATTTGCAGATGAAGAGCGATTTCCTCTCGCTCGTCGAGGGGCTCGAGGGTTACGAGGTAACCGATGCACAGCTATATTTGAAGGGTATTTGCCCGGCTTGTAAGAAATAAAAAAGATAAAAGATAATACAATAGAAAATTAACAGCTTAAAATTTTACGACTATGAAAAAGTACATTTG
>CALBKR010000026.1 GCA_937896105.1 uncultured Bacteroidales bacterium | reverse complement strand
CTCTATGAGCTCACCCGACATAAGAGCCGGTATTGCACTGCTTATTGCCGCAATGAGCGCTGACGGTACAAGCCGCATCGACAACATCGAGCAGATTGACAGGGGATACCAGAACCTCGAGGAGAGATTGAACCAGATTGGCGCACGGATAACACGCTCATAAAGATGCTGAAGAGAGAGGATTTTGTATATTTCGGAAAGTTCCTGAAGCCGCACGGTACAAAAGGGGAAATCGGGTTGCAGGGCGACACATTTGCCATTGGCGAAGAAAGCAGTTTCGTGGCCTGTGACATCGACGGTATCCTGGTGCCATTCTTCTTTGAGTCAGTACGCAGCAAAAGCGGCGACACACTTATTGTCAAGGTTGAGAGGATGGAGACAGCCGAAGAGGTGCGCTACCTCACCAACCGCGATGCCTTTATCCCACGCAAATGGGTCGAGGAGAGCGACGAGGTTTCGCTGAACTATTTCATCGGCTTTACCGCCATCGACAAAAGGCTCGGCACCATCGGCGAGATTGTTGAGATTGACGACAGCACCATCAACACCCTTTTTGTAGTCGAGAAGGGCGACGACGAGATTTTGATACCGGCACAGGAGGAGTTCATTACCGACATCGACCACGATGGACAGACAATAACATTTGACCTGCCTAAAGGGCTTGTATCCCTATAAACCAGTTGAGATATGAAAGAAAAAGGTTTCCGCAGCAGGCTATTGCGCAAGTACCGCCTGACAATACACAACGAGAATAAACTTGAGAATGTGCTCGGTTTCAACATATCGCCCTTATGGGTGATACTGTCGCTTGTAGTATCATTCCTGCTTGTGGTGGGCATCCTGTACCTTGTAATTGTCTTCACACCGGTGGGTAATCTGCTGCCGGGTTATATGGACAAGAGTGAAAAGGACAGGATTATCAGCAATAACCTGCGTGTCGACTCGCTTATGCACGAGGTAGAGAAACAGGATGCTTATCTTGCCAACATACGGGCAATAATGAGCGGTGAAATCAGCACCGATTCGCTCAAGAACTCACCGCTGCCGGTCTCAAGGGAGAACATCTCCATTGAAACAACGGAGCTCGAAGCGCAGTTTGTAAAGGAGTGGGAAGAGCGCGAAAGATATAACCTAACCTCACAGGCTGCCAGCGTGGCTGCACTACAGGAACTTAACCTGTTCCGACCTACAAAGGGAGATATAATCAGGGATTTCGACCCGGCCAACGGCCATTATGGAGTTGACATTGCCGAGGTGACAGGCGAAGGTATCCTGGCTATACACGACGGTATAATAGTATTCAGCGACTATACGGCCAACGACGGGTATACAATTGCAGTGCAGCACCGCGAAAACCTTGTATCGATATACCGCAACTGTTACCGCCTGCTGAGGCAGGTAGGCGACAAGGTCTACGGCGGCGAGGTAATTGGAACACTAAGCGACGGCGCAGGGCAGGACAGCACAATGCAGAAAAAATATCTGCATCTGGAGTTGTGGCACAGGAGCAAGCCGCTCGACCCCAATATTTACATAGCATTCTAAACGGCAACAATATTATGGATGACAACAGGAAAAGGAGTATTGCCATTTTAGGTTCAACAGGCTCCATCGGCACACAGACACTGCAAGTGGTCGAGGAGCATCCCGAGGTTTTCGAGGTCTACGCGATAACAGCCAACACAAGGGTGGATGAACTCATAGCACAGGCACGCAAGTTTATGCCCGAAGCGGTTGTGATAGCCGACGAGAGCAAATACCCGAAACTGAAGGAGGCCTTGAGCCACCTGCCGATAAAGGTTTATGGCGGTTACGAGGCTATCTGCCAGATAGTGGAGTCGAAGCCCATTGACATTGTGGTAACCGCAATGGTCGGTTTCTCGGGACTACGCCCCACCATTAACGCCATAAAGGCCGGCAAGGCGATAGCCCTTGCCAACAAGGAGACAATGGTTGTGGCTGGTGAGCTTATCACCGCGCTTGCCATCGAGCATAGAACACCGATACTGCCTGTTGACTCGGAACACTCGGCCATATTCCAGTGCCTCGCCGGCGAAATGCACAACAAGGTCGAGAAACTGATACTCACCGCATCGGGAGGCCCGTTCCGCACATTCACAAAAGAGCAGATGGAGCACGTGACACGCCAACAGGCACTCAAGCACCCCAACTGGAGTATGGGCGCCAAGATAACCATCGACTCGGCATCGATGATGAACAAGGGCTTTGAGGTGATGGAGGCAAAATGGCTGTTCGGTGTAGGAGCCGAGGACATTGAGGTTGTGGTGCACCCACAGTCTGTAATCCACTCGATGGTACAGTTCGAGGACGGCGCCATAAAGGCACAGCTCGGCACACCAGACATGCGATTGCCTATCATGTACGCGCTGACATACCCGGCACGCCTATCATCATCGTTCGAGCGCATAGACTGGAACACATTGAAGGAGCTGACATTCGAAAAGCCCAACCTTGAGCTGTTCCCCAACCTGCAGCACGCCTACACCGCGCTCGCCCAGGGCGGAAACATCCCTTGTGTGGTAAATGCTGCCAACGAGATATGTGTGGCGGCATTCCTCGAGGAGCGCATAAAGTTCACCGATATGCCCAAGCTGATAGAGAGAGCTATGGAGAAGGCGACATACATTCTCAAGCCCACACTCGACGACTACCTTGAGACCGATAGGGAGATAAGGGAGATGGTGAAGAATTGGATATGATTTAAATTTGGAACAAAAACAATAAACACAATATGGAAATATTTTTGATAAAGGCACTGCAGCTCATCCTTGCATTGAGCATATTGGTGCTTGTTCACGAGTTCGGACACTTTCTCTTTGCAAGGATTTTCAAGGTGCGTGTAGAGAAATTCTACCTCTTCTTTGACTGGAAATTCTCACTGTTCAAGTGGAAGCCCAAAAACAGTGACACCGAATATGGCGTCGGCTGGGTACCGCTTGGCGGATACTGCAAGATTGCAGGAATGATTGACGAGTCAATGGACACCGAGCAGATGAAGCAGCCAGCCCAGCCCTGGGAATATCGTTCAAAGCCCGCTTGGCAGCGGTTATTGATAATTGTAGGCGGCGTGCTCTTCAACCTCATCCTCGCCCTGTTCATATACTCGATGGTGCTTTTTACTTGGGGTAACGACTACACCGACCTTCACAAGATGAAGAACGGCTTCGAGTTCAATGAGACTGCGAAAGAGATTGGTTTCCGCAATGGCGATATGATTGTGAAGATTGACGGCGACGAGGTTCACGAGTTCTATTTTGACATTGAGCGTCCAGAGTGTTTCGACAAGGTACGTGGCGCAGAACTTTTCCGCCAGATATGCGGTGCCGACACCGTTACAGTACTGCGCAACGGCAGTGAGGTGAACATCGGTATTCCCGGTTCATTGGGGCTGTTGAATATGAACAAGCCCACGGCCTTTATGATACAGAGAATTCCTACAGTAGTCGGCTATCTTGACAAAGAAGGAGCCGCAGCAAAGGCCGGTATGGTTGAAAGCGACAGAATAATAACCATCGATAACAGGATGATAAACTCCTGGGCAGAGCTCAAGACAACGATGAAAGAACTCGAAGAGGAGAAGAAAACCACATTCGACATAGAGTTCCAGCGCAACGGCAGCCTCATAAAATCGACAGCAACCGTAGACTCCACATATATGCTTGGCGTGGTTCCCGAAGGCAACAACTACCCGAAAGAGCATATTTCTTACGCATTCTTCGAATCCTTCCCCGCAGGCGTGTCATACGCAATGGAGGTTCTCAGAGGCTATGTCAGCGATTTCCAGTATGTGTTCACATCCGAAGGCTCAAAATCGGTAGGAATGTTCGGCTCCATAGGCAGTATGTTCCCCGATGCCTGGGACTGGCACGAATTCTGGCTGATGACAGCGTTCCTTTCGATAGTGCTGGCATTTATGAACATCTTGCCAATCCCGGCACTCGACGGTGGACACGCGCTGTTCCTAATTTATGAGATGATTACAGGCAAGCAGCCGAGCGACAAGTTTATGGAGCGCGCACAGATGGTGGGTATGCTCATAATACTTGGACTGTTCGTGCTTGCGACATATAACGACCTGATGAAATTCATATTCTGATTATGAACAACATAAAAACAATCATTACATTTTTTATTGCTGCGACACTTGCATCGTGCTCAACAAGCAAGCAGAACCCGAGCACGAGCAACAACGGTACAAGCCCGCTTGAAAAGAGCGAGTCTGTATATACCGTGAACGGCGAAGAGAAAAGATTACCCTTCTGGGGCAGCCTCTTTACCACGGTGTGCAAAGAGAGCGAGCAGGAAAATGTATGCATCTCTCCACTCAGCGCACAACTGGCACTCTCAATGACTGCCAATGGTGCCACAGGCGAGACACTGCAGCAGATGTACGGCACGATGGGATTGACCGGAGATGTCAATGCAAAATCCAAAGAGACCATTGAAAGGCTTTCAGACAGCAGGTACGAATGCGAAGTGAACATTGCAAACTCAATATGGGTAAATGAAAAGCTCGATGTAAAACAGAGTTTCATCGACACCAATAGGGAGTTCTTCAATGCTCTTGTAACAACTGCTCCGTTCAACCAGAAAACACTGCGGGATATCAACGGCTGGTGCAGCGAGAATACCAAAGGCAAGATTAAGTCGGCTATCGATGAGATAAAGAAGAACGACAGGATGTACCTTATCAACGCACTCTATTTCAAGGGTGGATGGCAGGATGAATTCATCAAGAACCTGACAAAAGAGGCACCTTTCACAAAAGAAGACGGCAGTATTGTCAATGTACAGATGATGAAGCAGACTATCAAGACACTGTATTACGAGGACGACATTATTCAGATAGTGGCAAAGAATTTCGACGCGACTTTCCGGATGTTGCTTGTACTGCCTGCCGAGGGTGTCACTACCGAAGAGGCAACAGCACACCTATCGGCCAACTACGAGGAGATACTCGAAGAGATGTCCACTTACCAGGTCACACTCTCTATGCCCAAGTTCCAGAGCGATTTCGGCACAAGTCTCAAAACACCTCTAAAGAAGATGGGGATGACACGTGCATTCGGCAAAGATGCACAATTCAACGGAATATCCGATGAACCGCTATACATTGACGATGCGTTCCAGAAAACATTCATAAAGGTCGATGAGACAGGCGCCGAGGCTGCAGCACTTACAGTAGTGAGGGCAGGACTCCTCGCCTCGAACCAGAGACCAAAGGAGAGATTTGTCAACCTTGACAGGCCGTTCATATACCTTATAACAGACTACAAGCCCGAAAATATCCTTTTCATAGGCAAAGTAGGCAACCCCAACGAATAATAACCAATAATAAAAACTTATATTATGAAACGTATATTTGGAACAATACTGTTATTGCTGATTGTAGCGACAGGCTATGCAGGCCCAAAGTACATCTTCTATTTCATCGGTGACGGAATGGGGCCGTCACACGTACTCGGAACAGAACTCTACCTTGGCGAGCTCAAAGGTGTCATAGGCAGACCGCAGAAACTCTGCTTTACACAGTTCCCCGAAACAGCCTTTGTCACAACCTTTTCGGCAAGCAACGGCGTAACTGACTCGGCCGCATCGGGCACGGCACTCTCTACCGGAACCAAGACCAACAACGGCCATTTGGGTGTAGATGCCAACGGCAAGCCGCTCTACAGCGTTGCTCTTGATGCCAAACAGAACGGAATGGCTGTGGGAATTGCCACAACAGTATGTATCAACCACGCGACACCAGGCGCCTTCTATGCACACAATAACGACCGTAACAACTACAACGAGATTGCACAGTGGATGCTCGATGCCGATTACGATTTCTACGCAGGCGGTGATGCAAAATGTACCGATGGGCAGCGCAATGAACTCTACGGAAAGGCAGAGAAACAGGGGTATACCATAGCCCGCGGATATGACGAATACTGCAAAAGAGCAAAGGATGCCGAAAAAATAATGCTCTACCAGAAGAAGATTGCCGAGGAGTTGCCCTACACAATTGACCGCACTGACGAAGACCTTACTCTTGCACAGATAATCAAGGCCGGAATCGATTTCCTTAAGGAGAAGAGCAAGAAGGGATTCTTTATGATGGTCGAAGGTGGAAAGATTGACTATGCGTCACACAACGACGATGCCGCGACAATGATGCAGGAGGTTCTCGATTTCAATGATGCCATTGAGGTTGCCTATGAGTTCTACAAGAAGCACAAGGATGAGACACTGATAATTGTAACCGCCGACCACGAGACAGGCGGTATTGTCCTGGGCTACAGCGGTGCATATAAACTGAACCTGCAGGCACTATCAACACAGAAGGTGAGCCTTGAAAAGCTCATTTCAATGCTTGAAACATTGAAGGAGACTACTTGGGGCGAGGTTACGGCTTTAGTAAAGGAGAATATCGGTGTCGAGCCACGCGGAGCACATAGCAGTGACGAAAAGGTGAAGATGACACACGACCTTGCAAAGCAGATTGCAAATGAGGCCATATACGACCTTAACCGCAAGGCTCTTATCTCCTGGGCAAGCGGCAACCACTCGGGCACATTCGTGCCGCTGTTCGCAATTGGCGAGGATGCCGACGAGTTCCACGGCGTTATCGACAACACCGATATTCCAAGGATCATACGCAAGATAGCCGGGTTCTGAAAACCGGCTCAGGATTCTATAATAGATAAATAAAAAAAATGACTTCGCACGTGCGAAGTCATTTTTTTTATCGGTGAATTCATTTTATTACTCTCCACCAAGCTGTTCTACCTTTTTTGTAACAGCAGCCTCAATTTCTGCCATAACTTTCTCCATTTCAGCCTCGTACTTTTCCATTTGCTCTGGAGAAAGAGTCTCTTGTAGAGCAGCGATTTCATCGCCGTACTTTTCCTCTAAAGACATCATCTCCTCACCAAAAGCCTCTGCCAAGCCCATAAGTTCTTCCATAGTTTTTGCAGCGTTGATTTTCTGGATATAGCCTTTTACCATAGCAATAACCTTGTCAACAGCATTTTCAGAAACAGTTGTTGTAACATTGTTCTCAACAACTGCAACGTTCTCAGATGCGACAGATGTACCGGCCATCATAAACACTGCAATAGCAGCCATCAAAAATTTCTTCATAATTCAAAATTATTCGTTAAACATTAAATCCACATAGACGGTACTTACGCATCGCCAACAATGCAAATATATAAAAAATCTCAAACGATACTTAGTATCTAACTAAATTTCTAAAAAATATTTTTCACCTATTGATAACGGATTTTTTGCCCCGGCTTTATTACCGAACGCGAATTGAGACCATTAAGTTCAAAGATACGCCGCTGCGAAACGCCATATTTCTTTGCAATCTTGCCAATGGTGTCACCTTTTCTCACCTTATGGAATTTAGGTTCAGGACCGGCAATCTTCTCCTGGCCGTTCTCGATATACTTACTGCCCGGCTTGCGATAGACATAATACTCTCCGGTGACCTTCTGGTTCTTGAAATCGAACATCAACGCCGGGTCAATGCTCTTACCCATCAGCAGTGTCTCGAAATGGAGATGTGAACCAGAGCTACGGCCTGTATTGCCGCCAAGGCCTATCGGGTCACCGGCCCTCACATTATGGTTATTTTCCACCAACTTTTTAGACAAATGGGCATACAGTGTCTCAATACCATTATTGTGACGGATGACAACATAGTTACCATAGCCGCGACGCTGATATGCCGTTATACGCACCTTTCCGTCAAAAGCTGCATATATGGTATCTCCCGTCTGCACCTTTACATCAAGCCCCTGATGCACACGACGCCTATTGGGACGATAACCGAAGACATCTGTTATCTTTGTGTTTGATGTTGGCATCACATAGTTGCGCAGGTCTATTCTAAAGGAATCGGGCAGGGTGGCATTGTAATGCACGACACTGTTCTTCCAAATGGGATACATATCATCCGATGGAATTATATTCTCCTCATTCAGAAGCATATAACGGGTTTCCAAAGTATCGACAGGCTCTATGCACTTGTGCAATACAACAGGTACAGGAACCTCATCTTGTGCACTTGCACCGGATGCCCCCATAAGCAGAAAAGCGAAAACGAAGTTTTTAAGGAAACTTTTCACTTGATTACTTGAATTTTAGAGTCTCCTCACCACCATACTCGAACTCGGTAACAGCCGAACGATAATCGAACAGTTCCTCGGGCTTAAAGAAGCGGTTTATCTCAACGATTGCGTTCTCTACGGAGTCGGACGCGTGCACCACATTCTGCTCACCGCTCATAGAGAAATCGCCACGTATTGTACCGGGGAGTGCCTTGCGTGAATTTGTTGCACCCACCATCAAACGCACTGTATCTACGGCCTCGGCACCTTCGATGCAGCAGGCTATGATAGGAGCAGCCTGCATAGATGCCTTCAAGTAGGGGAAGAAAGGACGCTCCTTGAGGTGTGCATAGTGCTCGGCGACGATTTCATCGGTCATAAACATCATTTTTATACCGGCAAAGCGCAGGCCTTTGCGTTCAAAACGTGTAATAATATCACCCATCAAGCCACGCTGTATGGCGTTCGGCTTTATCAGAATAAGTGTCTTTTCCATAATAGGTCGGTTATGTTTCTCCTTTATAATATTGTATTTACTGCGAATATACGAATTTATGTCTACAAAATTGGCTTATTTCCCGTTTTTTTGAAGTCTCTATGAAATAGCGCCCCAGTTACGGTTATTCAGGCTCTTTATATAACGCAGGCGCTCCCACACCACACGATACTGTTCACTGTTGCAATGGGGGTCGGCAGCAACAATTCCACGCGCCACCTCACGCACGAATTTCAGCAGCTGCTCATCACGTGCCAGGTTGGCTATTTTAAGGTCAAAGGCGATACCGCTCTGTTGCGTACCCTCCATATCACCAGGGCCGCGCAGTTTGAGGTCAGCCTCTGCAATCTCAAAGCCATCATTGCTTGCTGTCATAATCTCCATTCTCTTGCGTGTCTCCTCGGAAAGTTTGTCACCTGTCACCAGGACACAGTAGGACTGCGAGGCGCCGCGACCCACACGGCCACGCAACTGATGAAGCTGCGAAAGTCCGAAGCGCTCGGCGTTCTCAATTACCATCACCGAAGCGTTGGGCACATCGACACCCACCTCAATAACAGTTGTAGAGACAAGCAACTGAGTCTCGCCCGATGCGAAACGGCGCATCTCCTCATCCTTCTCCTTGGGTTTCATCTTGCCGTGCAGCTTGCTCAACCTGTAGTCGCAGAACACATTGCACAGGTGTTTATAGCCATCCTCAAGGTTCTTGAGGTCGAGTTTCTCGCTCTCGCTGATAAGAGGATAAACCACATAAGCCTGCCGCCCTGCTCTGAGCTGTGTGCCAATGAAAGAGTAGAGACCGTCGATACAGTTGCGTAAGATGTGGGATGTGTTTATAGGTTTGCGCCCCGGCGGCAGCTCATCTATCACCGAGACATCGAGGTCGCCATAGAGTGTCATAGCCAAGGTACGTGGTATCGGGGTTGCTGTCATCACAAGCACGTGCGGTGGTATTGCATTCTTCATCCACATCTTCGCACGCTGCACAACACCGAAACGGTGCTGTTCATCAATGACAACGATGCCCAGATTCCTGAACTGCACATTATCCTCGAGCACAGCGTGAGTACCCACAAGGATATCCACGTTGCCATCCTCGAGCGCCTCGAAAAGCGGCACCCTATCCTTGGCCTTTGTGCTGCCGGTTAGCAGTTCAACCCTTACCGGCAATGCCCCCAACATACGGCGCAATGTAGCAAAATGTTGCTCGGCAAGTATCTCGGTCGGGGCAAGCATACAGGCCTGGTAGCCGTTATCCTTTGCAAGCAGCATCGACATAAGCGCGACAAGTGTCTTTCCGCTACCTACATCGCCCTGCAGCAGGCGGTTCATCTGCCTCTCGCTGTTCACGTCGGCACGTATCTCACGCACAACCCTCTTTTGCGCATTTGTCAACTGGAAAGGCAACTGCTCGTTGTAGAAACGGTTGAAAATATCACCCACCTTGGCAAATCGGTGCCCTACATAACGCATCTGCCTCTCTTTGGCATAGTGCAGGATATTGAGCTGTATGTAGAAGAGCTCCTCGAACTTGAGCCTGTACTGTGCAAGTTGCAGCTCCTTGCCGTTGCGTGGGAAATGTATTATCCGCAGTGCATCATCGAGTGACATCAAGCCGTTCTTCTGTATTATATCGGCCGACAGGGTCTCGGCCAACGGCTCGGTGAGCAAGGCCAGAAGATTCTGCACCAGTTTTGCCATAGCATTGGAGTTCAAGCCGCTGCGTTTCATCTTTTCAGTGGTGTTGTAATAGGGTTGCAGACCCATTGTGTCGAGCTTTAGCAGTGCTGCATCATCAACATCGGGATGCGCAATGTTTACCCTGCCGTTGAACACCGACGGCTTGCCGAAAACAACATACTGCGTGTTTACCTTCAGGCGATTCTTTACAAACTTTATACCCCTGAACCACACTAAATCGACAAATGCCGTTCCATCGGTAAAATGCCCCATAAGACGGCGTGAAGCACCCTCGCCCATCTCCTCGAATGAACGTATCTCGCCAACCAGCTGCACGTGTTGTAACTGGCCGCCAAGCTCACTCACCTTGAAGACGCGGCTACGGTCGATATATTTATACGGGAAATAATACAGCAAATCGTACAGGGAACGTATGTTCAGCTCCCTGCTAAGCAGTGTGGCACGCTGCTCGCCCACACCCGGAAGAAACTTTATTGCCCTTGTTGTGATATCCAGCATTCCATCAATGTCTTGGCGACCAACATATCGAAGGGAGTGGTTATCTTGATGTTCTCGCGGTTACCCTCGACACCGGTGACCTTCTCGCCAAGAGCCTCCACTACCGAAGCATCATCGGTAAAGCTCTCGACAAAGCGCTGCTCATAGGCACGGCGCAACAAAGAGAGCTTGAAGACCTGCGGTGTCTGCACAAGGCGATACCTGTCACGGGGGACAACCTCTGTGGCACCATAGCCCACAATGTGACGCAGGCTATCCTGCACATCAATCATTGGGATAGCAGCACCGTGCACCCAGGCTTGGCAGAAGCAGTCATCGAGAACCTTTGCAGAAACGAAGGGACGAACGCCATCGTGCACACCTACAAGGGCATCGGCAATATCGTCGACCTGTGCAAGACCGTTCTGTACCGAGTGGAAACGTGTCGGGCCACCCTGTGCCAATATCAATGGTACTGCAAACGAATACTCCTTGCAGAGTTCCTTCCAAAGCCCGATGTGCTGTTCCGGGAGAACAAGAATAAGCTGCATTGTAGGGTCAATGGCATTCAGATGTTCCAATGTGACCATAACCAACGGCCTGCCGCCAAGCAACTGGAACTGCTTGGGCATCTCGCCACCCATACGGGTGCCCTTGCCACCGGCTACTACTATAAGATATCTTTTCATAGAATGTAAAATCAGAATTGCATTTGGGAACGGAGTGTCGCGACAACACCCGCACCGCAGAAACGTTCAACGATGGCAAAGCCGAAAGCGAACGAGGCACCGGGACCGCAGGCTGTTATTATGTTACCGTCCTGCTCCACCGGCGCAGCTGTGTATTCGGCATCGAACAGGTCGCCCTCGCAACCCGGATAGCTGGTCGCACGTTTTCCTTTGAGCAGACCGATGCGTCCCAGCACCATAGGCGCAGCGCATATTGCAGCTACAAGCAGGCCACGTGAACAGGCACCTGCAAGCAGTGCACGCAACGGCTCGTGTGCCGAAAGGTTCTCGGTACCCACGCCACCGCCGGGCAGCACAAGTGCATCGGCATCGTCGAAGGCTATATTCTCAAAAAGTTCATCGGCCATCACCACAACACCCTGAGCCGACTCTACATTCAAGCGACCCATTATTGATACAGTTGTCACCTGCAGACCGGCACGACGCATAACATCCACCGGAGCCAATGCTTCGACAGTCTCAAAACCGTCGGCAAGAAAAACATATACTCTATTCATATTATTTCAATTCAAAATTGTATGTAATTGTTCCCATCTGATTATCGACACCGCCTATACTGTTAAAAGTGGTCTTTAGGGCAGCCTTTCTAGCAGCTTCGCGAAGTTCCGGATTAGCGGTATCGGTTCCACCTTTACCGGTTTTTATAGTCGCCAGTATCACCTTCCCGGCAGGGTTCACGGTTATATTCACCACAACACGACCCGATGCCTGCACATCATACCTAGGCCTTGTGAGGCCACCCCCACCTGGAGTTCGGCCTTTGAGACTGAACGAGACTCCGACTCCGGTTGTCTGGCCTGCATCGGAATTTCCCATAGGTGAGCCTGCAGTCTTGTCATCCTTGTCGGAGCTACCCTTCTTGCTCATTTTGCTACCTTTATTGAATGTAGCCATCAGGTTCTCGGCTTCTTTACGGGCTTTGGCCTCCTGACGTTCACGCTCAACGCGCTCTGCCTGCTCTTTCTCCTTCTGTATCTGCTCGGGGGTCTTCTCCTTTTTCTTCGGCTTCTCCTTTTTAGGCTTTTCGGGGGGCAATTGCACGCTCTCCTCGCTATCCTGTGTCAGCAATGGCTCTTCGGGAGCCGGAGGTGTGGGCTTAACCTGAGCCGGCTCTGGTGCAACAACAGGGGGAGCCTCATTGACCTGAGCCATCGCCTGCTCTTGAATGTCGACACCCATCATCACCTCAATACCCTTTTCGGGTGGTGGAGGAGCTGTTTTGAGCACCAATAGCCACAGCAGCCCGAACACAAAAATGTGCACAAGCAGTGTACCGACAATACCGGCTATCTTATCTTTAGAAAAATTCTTCATCAGTTGCTATCGGGGCGGCGTGTTGCCAGCACCATCTTGTATTTGTTCTCGTTAGCTATATTAAGTACCTTCACAACCTCGCTGTATGGTATTGTCTCGTCGGCATAAAGCGCGACATACATCTCGGGGTCTTTGAGACTGCACTCGGAAAGAAATGCCGAGATATCGCTATCCGATATCGCTCTTACAGGCTCGTTGTCCCACTGGGCATAGTATGTCAGATCGGCCTTTATTGTTATACGCGCCATCGGCTGGGTATGTGCTCTCTCCTTGCCTTGAGGCAAGTTCACCTTTATGGCATTAGGCAACACGATGGTGGATGTGAGCATAAAGAATATCAACAACAGGAATATGATGTCGGTCATCGACGACATTGAAAAATCACCTATTGTCCTGGTTCTTCTCTTTATCATAGCATTATATGCTTTATCTATTAAATTTCGGGTGCATTGAACACTGTTGAAGAGCCCTGCTCCTCCTGAGCCGGAAGCTCGGCGGGGAGCAATGCCTGCTCGGGAGCCGACGCAAGCTCAGCCTTTGCTTTCATAGCCTCAAGTTCTCTCTCAAGCTGTTCTATCCTTGAAGCCTGGGCATCCTGTTCTACAGCCGACTCGGTATCCTTTGTCTCTGAGACTATCTCAAGGAAAGAGATGATATCGGCCTCCATTGCATTCTGCACCTTGTCTACCCTTGATACAAGATAGTTGTGGGCAAAAATGGCAATGATACCTACAATAAGACCGGCGACCGTTGTTACCATAGCCTCATAGATACCGCCCGAAAGAGCCGATACCTCGATATTGTCACCGGCCTGTGACATATTCCAGAAGGCCTGTACCATACCGGTTACCGTTCCAAGGAAACCGAGCATCGGAGCCACCGCTGCAATTGTAGAGAGAACCGGGAGCCCCTTCTCCAGAGCAGCAATCTCAAGACCGGCATTGTTCTCAAGAGCCTCACGCATAGAGTTGTTGTCGAAACGGTAATCCTTTACTCCCTTGGCAAGTATACGAGAGACCGGTGTATTCTGCCTCTCGCAGTATTTTATCGCCGATTTGAAATCCTTGTCCTTTATATTATCGTGCAAACGTGCCAGCAACAACGGGTTCTTCTGCCCGGCCTTGCGCAACACCGAGTAGCGCTCAAAGAATATATATATGCCGACAATAGACAGCAACAAAAGGATAATCATAATCCAACCGCCCTTCATTGCCAAATCGAGCACGTTCAAACTTTCATTGGCAACGCCTGAAGCCTTTGATGTAAGCGCCAATGAATCAACAACATTAGTAAGTGTGTCCATATTCTATTATTAGTTTCTTATTTAACCAAACAATTCTTGTATGCGGCTATTGTAGCCTCAAGACCCATATAAAGGGCATCGCAGATGAGCGCGTGGCCTATAGACACCTCATCTACCCAGGTTATCACATCGGTGAAATATTTCAGGTTCTCAAGGCTGAGGTCGTGCCCTGCATTCAAGCCAATACCCAACTGTTTTACACGCTTTGCCGTTTCGAGAAAAGGCGCAATTGCCGCTTCGCGGTCAATGGCATAGTTATGTGCATAAGGGCCGGTGTAGAGTTCTACCCTGTCGGCACCGGCCTCGGCCGCAAACTCTGCCATACGCACATCGGCATCGATGAATATAGAACTGCGTATACCGGCCGCACGCAAGTCATTGAGCACATCACGCAGAAAGGGCAGCTCCTTCTCGGTATCCCAGCCACTGTTCGATGTCAACTGCTCGGGTTTGTCGGGAACAAGTGTCACCTGCGAAGGACGTACGCGCAATACCAGGTCGAGGAAATCCCTTGACGGATAGCCCTCGATATTGAATTCAGTACGCAACACGGCCTGCAACGCCGGGACATCGGCACGGCGTATGTGCCTCTCATCGGGGCGCGGATGCACTGTGATGCCATCGGCACCGAAAGCCTCACAGTCCTTTGCTACCTGGATGATATCCGGATTGTTGCCACCGCGCGCATTCCTGATAGTAGCAACCTTGTTGATGTTTACACTGAGTTTTGTCCTCATAAAAAATCATATAAAAAAGAAATGTGCCGTGCCGGGGATGTTTACGACATTTTTACTTTGACAAACAAAAACTACCCTGACATTTTACTACAAGTACAGCCTTATTTCGCTTTATTATGCAAAAATAGTACAATTTAAAAATATTATATTATAAAATGTCTTAATTTTGCACCCGAAGGGTACGAATATCGGCCGAGCCGAATGGAGAAAATCCTGACAAGGCAACCCGACTGTAGCCAATTAAACACAAAGCCTATGAAATTTGCAATATTCGGCAACAAGCACCAGACAAGGAAATCGGAGAGCATTGCAGCGCTTTTCGAAGCTATCACCAGGCGTGGCGACAGCTATGCCATCGACAAGCCCTTCTACGATTTTCTATGTGCAGAACAGATAGCAGATCCGGCACCACAGGAGCTTATTACAGACAACAGTTTCACTGCCGATGTTGCCATAAGTTTCGGCGGCGACGGAACACTGTTGCGCACAGCCAGCCGCATAGGCGACAAGCAGATACCGCTATTGGGTATCAATGCCGGCAGATTGGGTTTCCTGACTGCCACATCGAACGACAACCTCGACTATGTAATAGAGAAGATACACAATGGCGAATTTGACATCGAGCAACGAAGCCTCATCGAGGCAAATACAAACGGAGAAGCACTGAAGAGCTACCCGTTCGCTCTTAACGAGATTGCAATAATGAAGCACGACAGCTCCTCGATGATGACCCTGAAGGCTACCCTCAACGGTTGCGATACCATAACCTACCAGGCCGACGGGCTTATTGTTGCCACACCATCGGGCTCCACAGGATATTCATTGAGCGTGGGAGGCCCCATCATCGCCCCGCAAGCCAACGTGCTTACTCTGACCCCCATTGCTCCGCACAGCCTCAGTGCCCGCCCCCTTGTGGTAAGCGACGATACAGTCATTGAGATAACTGTAAACAGCCGCAGCGGCAACTATCTCATTGCCATCGACGGGCGCAACGAAAGTTGCGATGAGCACACAGCTGTCACCATAAAGAAGGCGAGCTACCGACAGCTTATCATCCGCCGCCGCGAACACTCATTCATCCAGAACCTGCAGGAGAAACTGATGTGGGGAACAGATGTTAGAGAGTAAAGAGTACAGAGTACAGAGCAAAGAGTACAGAGTACAGAGCAAAGAGTAAAACTTTTGTCCCATTGAGACGATGGGATTGAGGCTGGGACTTTAAAATCCTGATATTATCTTGGGGGAAAGACCCTGATACCCGTTAACTGCGGATAACAGAACCGCCTGGACAGGAGAACTTGGTTTCCACTCGCTGCGCAAACTTTCAGTTTTCACATTTCAGTTTACCTCGATTGTGGCGTAAAACTCTTTGATGAGCCGCCTGTTGCCGTTCCGCCAACGGTAAATGCCCCGTCGAAATAGCTTTCATTAACACCCGTCAACGATGTGACGCCATACATCAATGTGTGCGACGACGAGGTGAACGCAGGCGACGACAGCAACACTGTTGCACCGCTCACTGTATTTGGGCACTTATATGCAAACATAACATTTCCAGAGCCATCCTTCACAGCCAGATATTTCCCTTGCGAAACAGTCACCGAAGATACCGAAGCATAGGGCTGCGACGACGATGTAACGGAGCTGTTGGCGCTGCCTGTACCTATAAGTATTCCGCCATTCACCACAAACTGGTTGTTGTCGCAGTCGAAGCCCTCCTCGGGTGCATTTGTGCCCGAACCGAGTGCAACACCGCCATTCACTGTTATCGTACCGTTTGAGTCGATACCGTCGTTGTTCGATGCGTGGCTGTAGAGATATCCGCCATTGATGACCAGAGCAGTCGCGGCATTTACTCCGTCGTCGTATGTATTGCACTCGATAATACCGCCGTTTATGGTGAGCGTCGCCTTGCTCTCAAGCCCCTCGCCACCGTCATTTGCAGTCTCGGCATATATGGTTCCGCTGTTCACGACAACATTTGCCGCACCTTTAATAGCCTTTGGAGCAGCATTGAAGCCCTCTTGCATACCGCCCATTCCGCCGCCCCAGCCGCCGGTGCTGCCCGACGAGGTGCCGAGAGCCGAGCCTTGTGTCACCGCCCTGATATTCAAGGCATCATCGGATGCACCCTCCTTTCCTATCGTGAGCAGGCCGCCTGCCACTATTGCCTTGCTGCCGTTGCCCTTCGCAAGGCAGTTGAGCGTACCGCCAAGAAGGTTCACGGCCACATCTCCCTTGAGGCATTTTGTAGAATAGTAATCGGTACCTGTAGTGGCTGTATATGATGCACCGGCACCCGAAAGGGTAATATCCACACTGCCGCCGTTGAGTGTAAGCTCACCGTCGGCCGAAATGCCGTGACCGCCCTGCCCAGTGGCAGTGATGTCGATGTCGCCGCCGTCTATTGTCAAGGCACCGTCACACTTGATTGCTGTGCAGTATGACGGGTCGTATGCCACAACCTTCGCTGTCCCCGATGTATTTATCACAAGCTTTCCGCCACTTATTACAGCATCGCCATCGGCCTTTATGCCCTTTGACTCGCTGCCGCTCACCGTTATGGTGTGGCTGCCGCCCGAAAGCGAGAAGAGGGCATCGCATTTTATTCCGGCTGCAGCGTATGAATCCTCAGTTGCAGAGCCCGATGACACCGTGCCGCCGGCATAGCTGGCGGTGACATCGCTGAGCGTATATGTACGCGTCGAACCCGATGTACTGTACGACGATGATATCTGGAAATATTTGTCACCGTTCACCCCTGTAAATGTTGAGCTCTGTATCGCATAAGAGCCTCTGAAACTCGAATAATCATCACTCTTGAAATAATACGTTCCGGTCGTTGCCGTGCCGAAATCGTAATAGTAAAAGGTTGTACCGCTGACAACAACAGTATTACCCAATGTTGCCACAAGATTATTGCTGCTGTCATAGAGATATACACTTTTCCAGGCTGTCGACGAAGCGCCGCCTGGGCGGTTGCCCGCTGTTGAGGCCGGGATGCTGACATACACCACATAACTTTCGACAGCCTCTTCACCGTTATCGTCTTCGCCTTCCACTGATGGGTCATAGCTCTCGCTCTCCCCACTGCACTCTATTGTGGTCGTTCCGTCCGAAATATTCACATCGGCGTCGGCAGAGATGCCACGGCCTGCAATACCGGTCGCTTTAAGTACAGCTGTTCCACCCGATATGTTGACCGTTGAATCACATTTTATACATACCGCGTATGACGGGTCACCATCAATCAGCACAGTGTTGCCTGTTGCAGCAACATCCACCGCACCACTCAAGAGACTGAAACCTGTACCGCCCTTTATACCCTTAGAGGCATCACCTGGCACGACAACCGACAGGTCGGCACCGTCAACAATAACATCCGACGCCGATTTTACACCCTTAACATCATCTCCGGCAGCAGTAATTTTCACCTTTCCACCGAGCAGTTTTATATAACCGTCGCAGTCAATTCCATCGCCTTGCGAATTGAGTACAAGAGTTCCGCCTTTTACAATTACCGAATCGTTGACGTGTATTGCATCACCCGCTGCGCCGGTGACCTCTATTTCGGCACCGCGCACCTCGAGATAATCGTCACTGCACACCGCGTGCTTGTAGAGGCCATTGACAACAAGACGGCCTGTACCCTCAAATATTATCTGCCCCTCGCTGAAGAATGTACCTTTCTCGTCCTCGCCCAAAGCGGATGTATACTGCGCGGCATCTGCAAGCACATTATCTGTTCCCTCATTGACAAAGACCCTGGCTCTCTTCTTGCACTGGCTGTTGATGGCCGCACCGCAACTGTTCGTGAGTTCAAGACCATTGAGATAGAGGTTATATTTCCGTGAACCATAAATCTTGAAGCAACCATCGTCGCTTGCACCCTGCAGAGAATAATCTATCTCTCTTGTGGTGAGTGATGTCACAACGACCTTTGCACCTGTTATGCGCACCCTTACACTGTCGAAGGCAAAGGGGTTGATGACCGTGGCACTATTGCCTGCGTATGTCACACTCACCTCCTGCGGCAGCTGACCATATTTTATACTATCAATCGAAGCAAGCTCTAACTGCTCCGTCAAACCATCGAAAGCCACAATGGCATACTCCTCGGCATCGTCGAAAACAATGCTGTCGACACGCTCCTGGGCAATACATTTTATCTCGCCACTATTCATAAAGAACTTGACATCCTTGTCGGCAAAAAGCTGCAGCGCCGACAAGGCAAACAAAAACAGAACAGCACCCCTTTTCATCGGTTCATTATTTTATAGATACGACCATCAACATCAAGCAGATATATGCCGGCAGGCAGTTGTTTCATATCAATCGAGAGTTCACCGGTACAAACGGCATCGCGAAGAAGCTTGCCGTCACACGCCGTCAGCCGCACATCGGACTGGCAGGGCAACACAATGTACAATAGACCGCCCGACAAGACAAAGCCAGGCTCGTTCTCCACACCGGAAAGCGAGGTTTCGATATCGGGCTCATAATCCGCCAGCAGCACACGGTCGACAAGATCGGTACTCCAATTGTAGCAAGAGCCGTCGCGCATATCAACACGCATAAGCCCATCATCGAACACTATGCGTCTTATATCCTTGACCACACAGGAGACCGTACCATCCGACCCCGATATTACCAACTCCTTATCAGGGAGCGCCATCACAGGAGCTATTGTTGCCTTTATCAAAAGCAATGCCAAAACAAGGTACTTCATATCATTATTGTTAAATCCTTGCTAAAAGTATCATTATAAGACACACGCATTTGTTAAAGACTGTTAAATTTAGAAATAAAATAAATGTACGCCCGAATTTTAAAAACGAACATCATATTGAAGCCCAAGCGCTTATAATATATAGTAAATCCGGCTTCCTTGTACAAGGAAGCCGGATTTAATATCAGCAAGGTATCATACCCAGCCTCTCTTAACGACCCAGCGATAGATTACAGGAACGATAAAGATGTTCAGCAGCGTCGACGACAGCAGACCTCCGAGAACCACCACTGCCATTGGACTCTGTATCTCGTTACCCGAAGCCGAGCCGTTTATAATCATAGGCACAAGTGCAAGAGCCGATGTGAAAGCGGTCATAAGAATTGGTGTAAGACGGTCGGCCGAACCGATTCTGATGACATCGTCCAAATCAAGGCCTTCGCTTCTCAGGTGCTGATAACGCGACACAAGCAGAATTCCGTTTCGTGTAGCGATACCGAACAAAGTAATGAGGCCGATGATAGCAGGGATACTCATCACTGCCGATGTGAAGTATGTCGCAAGTACACCGCCTATCAATGCAAGCGGCAGATTTATGAGAACGACAGCTGAGAGCAGAAGGCTTTTGAACTCGGTATACAGCAACACAAAGACAACCAATATTGCCACCATTGTGGTGAGCCACAGTGTGCGCGACGCCGACTCTGCACTCTCGAACTGCCCGCCATACTCGAGGCGGTAACCCTCGTCGAGCGGCAACTCCTTCTCGAGATACTCGGCAACACGTTCTACCGTTCCGGCAACATCACTGCTTGCGATATTTGCCGAGACGACAACCTTGCGCTGCACATTCTCGCGGCTGATGCTTCCGGGGCCACCGACAGACACAATATCGGCGACATCCTCAAGAGGAACCTTCCCTTTTGGAGTATCTATGAGGGCACGACGCACACCATCGACACTCTCGGTATAGTCCTTGTTCAAGCGTATAATGAGGTCGAAACTACGCTCCTCCTCATATACGCTGCCAACCTTTTTGCCGGGGAAAGAGGCCTCTACAAAAGCATTGAACTCACTCATTGTGATACCGAAATAGGCCAATTTCTCGCGGTCGGCACGTATCTGAATCTGCGGGATTTCCACCTGTTGCT
This sequence comes from uncultured Bacteroidales bacterium, assembly GCA_937896105.1. The sequence goes on along the minus strand of CALBKR010000026.1, from coordinate 943 downwards.
CCACATTTATATCAACCACATCGGGGAATGCTGCAAGCAGCTCCTTTATCTCGGTTCCTTTGCGGAAGAGGGTGCTGAGGTCGGGGCCGAATACCTTTATGGCAAGGTCGGCCTGCGTACCCGACACCATATGGTCGATACGGTGCTCCAACGGTTGCCCCACCGATGTTACCACACCCGGAATCTTTGCAAGACGCTCACGCACCTCGGCGACGAATTCGGCCTTGCTGCGGCTGCCCAGCTCAAAGTTGACATCAATCTCGGCGCCGTTCGATGTCTGCGAGTGCTCATCGAGCTCGCCACGGCCGGTACGGCGTGCAGTGCTTGTAACCTCGGGTATCTGCAAAAGCTCCTTCTCTATCGCTGTACCGAGCCTATTGCTCTCCTCGAGCGACACACCCGGGCGCGACACTGCAGCTATCGTCAAGGCATTCTCGTTGAATTCGGGCAGGAAACTGCGACCCATCTGGGTAAAGAGGAACATACAGCCTGCAAAGAGCAGCAGCACACAGCCGACAATTATTTTTGCGTGCCTGATTACCCAAGAAAGCGCATTGGTGTAGCCTTTGAGCAGCCAACGGTCGACCCAGTTCTTTTTCTCGGTGCGTGTGAGATATTTATCGCCCGAAAGCATCATCTTGCAGAGCATCGGGGTGACGGTCATCGCCACAATTAGCGACATTACAAGGGCTATAAGGTAGGCAAAGCCAAGCGGCTTGAGCATACGACCCTCGAGGCCGCTGAGGAAGAAGAGCGGTGTAAAGGTCACCATTATTATAAGGGTCGCGTGTATAATAGACGCACGGATTTCGGATGATGCCTCGAAGACGATTTTAGCAGCAGGCCGGCGCTCCCCGGCCGGCAGACGGTGGTTCTCCTTCAACCTCTTGTAGACATTTTCGACATCAATGATGGCATCATCGACAAGCGAGCCTATTGCAAT
>CALBKR010000025.1 GCA_937896105.1 uncultured Bacteroidales bacterium | reverse complement strand
CCGCTATTTACAAGATGCATCACATTGAACAGCATATACTCCTGTTCGCTTCCAAGAAGATAGATGCGCTCCGGTTCGCTCAGTTCATTGAGAGGGTAGTCGGGCTCAATGCCTGTATCGGGCAGCAGAGTGCTGTCGGCCATAGCGACGAGGTTGGTGGCAGGATTGATTTCAAACCCGTAGGGAGAGACGAAATTCTCCGTCATAACATTCTTGCCGGCCGTCATTGCACCGATAGTGATGAGATTATACATAGGTAATGAACGGTCAAGTGCCGCTGTGAAGAGCTCGGCCGCGCCGCCTGTCGAGTTGCCTGTTATTACAAAGAGTTTACACTCGCCAAGTGTTGTCTGCTGTTGTGTGTAGCAATATGTCGTGTCCACATTCCCCTCAATGTCTACAAGCCTGCCGAACGGTGCACCGTACAATTCTGCCGGGACAAAAGTACTTGCCAGCGATGTGGCATTTGCTATTGAACCACCTGTGCAGTAGCGCAGGTCGATTACCACATTATCGACATTGTCGGCAGCAAAGCGCATCATCACATTCTGTGTCTGCTGCACAAAATCATCACCATTGAAATTGTTGAGAACAAGATAACCTATCTTCTTTGAGCGCACGGTGTATATACTGTCAAGATAAACCGCGCGTTCAGGAAAATCGGTCGATGCCGGCATCTGCAACGTGTCGCCCATCTCCCAATAGTACTCCTGTGTATCATCGTCGAAATCGATATACTCGGTAGCCACCTCGGCGTTGCCACCCGACTGCAGCATCGAATATTTCGACAGCGTGAATGCCTTGCCGTCGACCGATGAAATCCACGTTCCACGTTCAATGCCGGCAATGTCGGCCGGTGAACCCGGCTCGACAAGCAATGCCAAGGCATAGACCTTGCTCGGACGCTTGCCTATCGGGTCGCGCATAACGGCAAAAGTAACGCCGTAGCTGCCTACCGAAACGGTATCGGTAAAATAAGACACCTTGTCACCGCTGTACTTCAGCAGGTTGAAGAACTTTGTGGTTGTGGTGAAGAAATCATTGTATTTGGGCTCTTTGATTTCGTTCTTCCACAAATAGAACTCTTTCATTTTCGAATAGGTCCACTGGTTCTCCTCGGTCATTTCATAGTATTCGTGTGTCCTGTCCTCGCCACAGCCGACAAGTGCTGCAACCGAAAGCAGGCACAACAAGGCTATATATGATGCTCTTTTCATAATCTATGGTTACATATAATATGCAAAAATAATCCAAAAGCCGCTATAAACAAAAGATGGTGTGTGAAAAAACTGAAAGGGTGGTGAATAGCGCTCACTCCATCCTTGTTGCCATAAACGAAAAATCCCGCCAACCTTTCGGGTGACGGGATTATCCTGAGCATTACTGCAAATTGGTTCTCGCACTTATCAAGCCTCTGCAGGAGCCTCAGTTGCCTCCTCAGCGGGAGCCTCTGTAGCCTCGGCTGCCTCAGCAGCTGCTGCAGCCTCTGCCTCAGCCTTTGCAAGAGCCTCGGCTGCCTTCTTCTCAGCAACCTTCTTTGCAATAGCTGCGTTAACCTCTTTCTCTGCCTCCAAACGTGCCTTCTTAGCGTCACGCTTAGCCTGCTCCTCGGTGCTCTTGATACCGTTGAGAACATTTGCCTTAGCAGCCTTCCAAGCATCGAATTTTGCCTGAGCAGCAGCCTCGTCGAATGCGCCCTTCTTAACACCGCCCTGCAAGTGCTTCATCATATAAACGCCTTCGCGTGAAAGGATGTTGCGTACAGTGTCGGTTGGAGTAGCACCATTGTTTACCCAGTACAAAGCACGCTCGAAGTTGAGTTCAACTGTCGCAGGGTTTGTGTTAGGGTTGTAGGTACCGAGTTTCTCGGTGAACTTTCCATCACGTGGAGCTCTCGAATCTGCAATCACGATAGAGTAGAAAGCGTAGTGCTTACGGCCTCTTCTCTGAAGTCTGATTTTTGTTGCCATTTTCTAATTGTTTTTTAATGGATTAATGATTTGAGTTAGCTAATAACCCGTATTAGCGGCGCAAAGATAATACTTTTTTGCTTAACTTGTTAATGTTTGCGGAATTATTTTCGGCAACACTGCAATTTTGCAAAGGAGAGAAAAGGGCGAAAGTGGCTATTGTTCATCGTCATCCTCGATATCGAAGAATGAACTGTTCGCCTCTGAGGCCGAATAATCCTCGTCGGCCATAAAGCAGAAAAGCCTGTCGCGCCCACGGCTCACCCTTCTCGACATCTCCTTTGTCCCCAGCTCGGTTGCGCTGAACTCAAGCGTGTTCTCGATGGCAAGCCCGGCACCCACCTGTTTTGCATCCTGGTTGGCTCCGATATAAGCAAATACCCATCCTTCGCCTTTCAGCTCTTCGACAAGCGACTTGATATCCCTTGCGCGATATTCCCTCGACGAGTTTTCATATCCGTCGGTGACTACCGTCACGAGCACCTTGTCCTGCCCCGACACCCTCTTGCGCAACCTTTTCAGTGAGCAGCCCATTGCATCGTAGAGCGCAGTGCAACAGCTGGGGTTGTAATCTTTCATTGCAATATCGTTTACCATATCGATAGGGGTACACTCGAACAGGGTCTTCATATCATCGTTGAATGTCACGAATGTCACAAAGTGCTCCTGCTCTTCGTAATTCCTCTGTGCACGGCGTATGCTCTGCAGGCTTTCGTTGATACTGTCAACAGCAGCTCTCTTTATATACTCCATTGAACCGCTCTCGTCGAGGATAATCAGGTTGAAAATTCTTGTTCTCATAATCGGTAAAATTTAATGGTTAATACTGTTGTTGCCGCAAAGATAGATTTCCGCCTACCGTTCTGCTAATTATTTTGCCTTGCAAGGCTTGCAGAGGGATTTTGGCCGATTGTATTTTGCATTTTATATAATATGTGGTTATATTTGTGGGAAACGAACCGATATTATGAAACATTTCACAAAAGAGATAGAACGACAGGAGATTGCGGACAGCGGCTTCACCCCCGACCAAATCATATATATGGAACAGGAATATCACCCAGAGCTGAACAACCTTATAAAGGGAAGCCTGGCGTATATTGAAGACGAATTCAGTTTCCGATGCCGTCATTTTGTCTACCTGCCGAAAATGGCTAAGGCGATAGCCGGGCAAGAGTATCTCGATTATATCGTGCCCACAGGCGAGCGGACAGCGGAGTTTACCACTCCCGATGCTTTCGATGTGCTGTTCAATGGCATAGAGGGTATGCCGCAGAACCCCTTCCTGATGCGTTGCGGCGGCAACGGAACGGGCACGAGAGTGGAGATATGGGAGTTTGAGAGCTGCGAAGCCAAGGCGATGAGGGCAGAGCTGCTGCAATTCATAAATGGACTGGGGAATTTTGCATATACCGACATACAGTTTAAAATTGACGCAATGCCGGGCGCAGGCTTGGATTGCGAATATGATTGCGCGCCAGGAAGCAGGTTGTTTTCAACCTTCGACAACGAGGATGATGCAACAGATTGTTGCTATGACATAGCTCCAACAGAGGAAGAGGAGGAGAAGCCGCAGAAGAAGGAAAAGAGCTCCCTATTCGGTGAGTGGCTAAGCGAGATAAAAGAATCGCTTTTCAACACAGACGAGTGTCTGAATGACACTTCTGACGATTCTGATGACAATGAGAATATCTACATTGGGCAAGAGGAGAAAGAGGTGAATCTGAAACCTGCGTCTGCTCCGTTGCCCATCAAGGTGCAGTGGGAGACCAATGTAAAGGATATCGGCGCCGATGCTCTGTTCAACGATATTATGGCATCGGAGCAGTATATCGAAGCGACCAACAAGATATACGAAGGCATCAAGGAACTGCACAAATTGGGCATCGGCAGCCTTGTGATACGCAGTATCGCCGGTTCGAGGAACCTGCTCAGCCGCATACGCATAGACGATGATTTCAACATAACACTGCCCGACTACAACAATATGAGGATTGAGATGGCACCGATGACCAAGGCACTGTATCTCCTGTTCCTGCGCCACGAGGAGGGCATAGCATTCAAGGAGCTTCCAGGTTATCGTGGAGAGCTCACTGCGCTTTACTGGGATTTGATTGAGAGCGACGACGAGGAGAATGTACTTGCAACAATAGAGCGTGTCACCGACCCCTTCAACAACGACATAAACGTACACTGCTCACGAATAAAAGCTGCATTCACGCTCAAGTTCGAGAATGCCCTTGCAAGCAACTACTACATTTATGGCAAGAGAGGCGAGCCCAAGAGGATATCACTGCCGCGAAACCTGGTAGAGTGGAGCGATATCGCTGTATGATGAACGGCAAAACAGCTCTATTTCATTACAAAAGCCAATATTTTCAACTAATTATTTTGCCATTGGATAAAAAAACGTAAATTTGCAAAGATGTGCACAGGAATGCATTTTATCAAACCTTAAAATATACACAAAATGAAAATTCTTTTAACTGGCGGTGCGGGTTTCATCGGAAGCCACACCTTGATTGAGCTCACCGAAGCCGGTCACGATGCAGTTGTAGTAGACAACCTCGACAACTCGTCTCCCATCTCTTTGAAACGTGTTGCCAAGATTATTGGCAAGGAGGTACCTTTCTACAAGGTTGACATCCGCGACCGCGAGGGCTTGCAGAAGGTGTTCGATGAGCACAAGTTTGATGCTTGTATCCACTTTGCAGGCCTCAAGGCAGTAGGCGAGAGCTGCGCCAAGCCATTGGAGTACTACGAGAACAATATGAACGGTACATTCGTGCTGCTCGATGTTATGCGCAAGAACGGTTGCAAGAATATGATATTCTCATCAAGTGCAACAGTGTATGGTGACCCAGCCATCATCCCTATCACCGAGGAGTGCCCCAAGGGTCACTGCACCAACCCCTACGGACAGACAAAGTCTATGCTTGAGGAGGTGCTGATGGATGTTCAGAAGGCCGACAACGAGTGGAACATCGTTCTCCTTCGTTACTTCAACCCAATCGGTGCACACAAGAGCGGTACCATCGGCGAGAACCCCAACGGTATCCCCAACAACCTTATGCCTTACATCACACAGACAGCTGTGGGCAAGCGTGCCGAGCTTGGCGTGTTCGGTAACGACTACGACACACACGACGGTACCGGCGTACGCGACTACATCCACGTTGTAGACCTTGCACGCGCTCACGTTGCAGCACTCAAGGCTATCGTAGAGAACAAGGGCATTGCTATCTACAACATCGGTACAGGCCACGGCTACTCGGTACTCGACGTTGTGAAGGCATTCGAGAAGGCAAACGGCGTTCCTGTTCCTTACGCTATCAAGCCACGCCGCCCGGGCGACATCGCAACTTGCTATTGCAACCCTGCAAAGGCCGAAGCAGAACTCGGCTGGAAAGCACAGTTCGGTATCGAAGAGATGTGCCGTGACAGCTGGAACTGGCAGAAGAACAACCCTAACGGATTCGAGGAATAATAATTATTCCTGCTATATTTAAAGTAAAATCAGCGACCTTGCGGTCGCTGATTTTACTTTAAATATAGCAGTTTACCATTTATTCAAGCATTTCACCTATCTTCTTCACGAGTGCCGCAAATTCATCCTCCTTGAACAGGCGTGTGAGCATCACAATCTTTCCGTCGCGGTCAATGAGCACATTGCGTGTAATGCCCGACTCCGGCAAGGCATAGAGTGAAAAGACATCGGCAAACTCATCCATTGCAATGGGGTAGGTAGCGCCCACAGCAGCCGTGAAATCGGCAATCTCCTCTTTTGTCTCCTCGCGGTCGACACCAACGAGCACAAAGTCCTTGTTATCCTTGTAGCCCTGCCATATCTCGCTCTCGATGTGCGGCATCTCCTGGCGGCACACACCGCACCACCCGGCAGTGAACTGCAACATCACCACCTTGCCACGATGCTCGGACAGGGTGAACTCACTGCCATCGGTGAGCTGCAGAGTGAAATCAGGGGCAACATCGCCAACCTTTACAATATAATCATATTCATAGACTGTCGGCTGCGCGTCAGTATCCTGCGCCTGAGCCGATGCGTTTGCTGCAAAAAGCAATGCAGCAACCAATAGGGTAAAGAAATTTCTCTTCATAACTTTATGTATTTATTGCTGTTATAACCTGTTGCAAATATATGATTTTCATCCGTCCGAACTAATGTTTTTAAATATATTTATAAATAAAGGCGTTTGATTTGTTCATTTTTACCTTGTTTTTCCATAAATTTGCACTATGGAAAAGAAAAAATTCAAGATTACGGATAGAACGGGGCTTGTGCTCGAGGGTGGCGGTATGCGCGGCATCTTCACCATCGGAGTGCTCGACAACTTTATGGACAGGGGTATAAAGTTCCCATATATAATAGGTGTCAGCGCCGGTGCCTGCAACGCATTGTCCTACATTTCGGGGCAACGCGGCAGGGCAAAGTACACGAATACCGAGCTGCTTGCCGAGCGCAAATACATAGGCTTCAAATACCTTCTCACAAAGCGCAATATAATGGATTTCGACCTGCTTTTCCACGAGCTGCCCGAGAAGATATACCCATACGACTACGACGCCCTTGCACGCAGCAGCGAACGCTTCGAGGTGGTGACAACAAGCTGCATCACAGGCAAAGCCTGTTACCTGCAGGAGAAGAACGACCCCAAGCGCGTCATAGACCTTGTGAAGGCATCGAGCAGTTTGCCGTTCGTGTGCCCCATTTCTTATGTCGACGGCGAGCCGATGCTTGATGGCGGCATAGCCGACTCAATACCCATTGAACACGCACTCTCGCAAGGCTTCGACAACAACCTTGTCGTCCTCACCCGCAACATCGGCTACCGCAAACCGTCGAAGCCCACGAAAGTACCATTCTTCTTCTACCGCAAATACCCCAATGCCAAGAAAGCCATCCGCCTGCGCAACTCAATATACAATAAAGAGATAGAACTTGTAGAGCAGATGGAGAAAGAGGGTA
>CALBKR010000024.1 GCA_937896105.1 uncultured Bacteroidales bacterium | reverse complement strand
ACCTACGGGGAGAGAGCTACCTATTACATGGCCTACACAGTTTTCCAGTGTTTCCGCTTCTGTGCCGTGGGACACAGGCAGATAGATGTCAAGTTTGGGTATCTCAATATAGCCCATAATGCCGTCGCCGTTCAGGTTCAGCAGAGCCTCATAGCCTATATTGGCAAGGTCAAGGGCTTCCTCAGAATAATTGTTCTGCACCACGCCGCTGGTAAGCAGGCGGTTATACTTTTCTGCATCTTTCCGTGCTTCGTCTATCTCTGTTGTGTCCATGGACTCTACTTTCTCAAAATACTTGGTCTGTATCTCACTGCGGTATTTCTCCGCCAGAGCATTTGCTATAAGCGGGTAAATGGTTATACCTATGGACACCAGTAAAAGAATGACAGCCAATATTACTGCTTTTTTGTTATTGTTCATTTAATAACCTCATAAGAAAAGGGAGAGGCGAACCTCTCCCTATATATAGATTACATGGATTTCTGCTTACGGCTGACGCGGAGGATAATGATTACGGCTACGCCCATTGCCAGGATGCCGCCAACGGTGAACATCCAAGTGCCGTAGGAACCGGTCTGGGGCAGATTAAAGCCCTTGGTGTTTACCACGCCCAGAGGGACAAGGGAATTATTATCGGTCATATTTACATCCTTGCTATTTACCTTGGCAGAGGCAACGCCATCAACTGCGGTAATGCTTACAGGAATACCCGCTTTCAGCGCGGTGTAGCCCTCGGCAGTAGCAGTCTCGGTGAGAATGTAGTTGTCATCCTCAAGGAGGGCAAGGCGATACGTTCGTTCAAGATTGTAAAGTGATTTCTTGGAACATTATAATAGACAAGAGCCGGCAATACCGGCTCTTGTCTATTATAATAGGTTTACGCACGCGCGTGTATTTGCAGCCTTTCGGTTGGCAAAAAAGTCCTTCATCTTTTGTTAATGCGCTCAACTTGCATTAACTTCGCACAGTCTAACAGATAACCGACTGCCGATGCAACTGCGCAAGGAGAAATATGATATGGTGTCGGTCGTGGGGCCTACAGCCTGCGGCAAGACATCCTTGGCCGTGGAACTGGCACTAACCGTCCCAGGTGGCGAGGTTATAAGTGCCGACAGCCGCCAGGTCTATCGTGGAATGGATATAGGCACGGGAAAGGATATTGCAGAGTACACAAGGTGTGGTGTCACGGTTCCATCACACTTGCTCGATATTGTCGATGCCGGTGAGAAATATAATCTCTTTGAGTTCCAGCGCGATTTTCTTGCAGCATACGAGGATATAAGGCTACGTGGAGCATATCCGGTGATGTGCGGTGGCAGCGGTCTCTATATTGAATCGGTGCTGAAGGGCTACCGTCTGTTGCCTGTTCCCGAGAACCCAACCCTGCGTGCTGAGCTCGAGACAAAGAGCCTCGAGGAACTGACGGCGATGCTTGCCGGCTACCGGCAGTTGCATAACAATACCGACACCGACAGCAAGAAACGTGCGATACGTGCCATAGAGATTGAGGAGTATTACCTCACGCGCCCTGCCGAGGAGCGCTATTTTCCGCAGATAAACGCTCTGACAGTGGGCATTATGGTCGATAGGGAGGTGCGCCGCGAAAGAATAAGCCGCCGCTTGCGCGAAAGGCTCGAGAACGGAATGGTCGATGAGGTGAGGTCGTTGCTGGAAAAAGGTCTGGAACCTGAACAATTGATATACTACGGGTTAGAATATAAATACCTCACCCTCTATATTACGGGTGCAATGGGGTATGATGATATGGTGCGGGGGCTCGAGATTGCGATACACCAGTTCGCAAAGCGCCAGATGACCTGGTTCCGCGGAATGGAGAAGCGTGGAGTGGCGATACACTGGCTCGATGGCTCCAAGCCTGCTACGCAGCTGGTGGAACAGATAAAGGAGATGATGTATGAGTGAAATGTTGAACAGAAACAGACGTCGTTGGGGAATAATATATTCCCCTAAAATCGGTGCAGCAAGGCCTATGAAGCGTTGGAAAGAGATACGCGAATATTTGGCCGAAAAACGTGTGGAGTATGATTATTTCCAGGCGGTACGTAGCGATGATATTGAGCAACAGGCGCAACGATATGCTGCAGCCGGTTACGATACCATAGTTGTTATCGGCGGCGACGGCTCTTTCAGAGGTGCTCGCGATCTTACCCATGCAGGCATTCCTTGCGTAGGTATCCCCGGAACGATCGACAATGACATTG
>CALBKR010000023.1 GCA_937896105.1 uncultured Bacteroidales bacterium | reverse complement strand
ATGATAGTTCAATTATAGATACTATTATTAAATCTGCTGATGAGAATTTATCTCAAGTAATTGAACTGAAACAATCAAATGCCACCCTGCAACAAAAACTAATGGTTGGTTGTGCTGCTTATGGCGATTATACTAAATACCTCTCTTATTCTTGGCGAGATATTCAGGCAAAATTAGGAAAGGATGATATTGCAATTGAATTTACGACTGTTTCATTCTCTCCTTTGGATAGTGATAATTACATATTAGCTTTGATACTTACGCCTACCGGTGAGCCAACAATGTCGGTTATAAGCACAGTGGAAATTCTGAAGAAGATGAAAGGTCAATCAGACCTATATGACAATAACCTATATTATAACCTAATATGGGGGGGCTTTATGCAGGAACATCTTGTTGGCAAGCAGCGTGTATATTTTGCTCCCGATAACAATTTAAGCGACATTGCTATCGAATATTTGTACGATGGCGAGCAAATATTTTTTGAAAAGTACGAGGTTTATCGCTTATCTTCGACAAAGGAGCTCTGTCGTAACTATTCCGAAACAACAGCCTCAAAATCCATAGCCATTTATGGTGATATTGACTACAACGCAAAGTTGGTTGCAGGAACACGAGGCGCCATCTCTTTTGGAGAATTAGAGTATGCAAGAGAAGAAATTGACGGAATAAAGTCTTCTTTAAATAAGACTTTTGATGTTTCCGTTTATGATGGGAAGAAAGCAACGGAAAAGCAATTCAGAAAAATGTCGAATAAGAATCCGATGATTCTGCATATAGCTTCTCACGGTGAATATAATGGTGATGACAAAATTTCCGAAGCCGATGCGATGGAAAACAGTGTGCTTGTTTTAAGCGGTGCAAATGTCGGTTCGGATGATATTCTTAATGATGGATTCATTACAGCTGCCGATGTTGCTCAAATGAACCTACGTCAATGTGATATGGCGGTTCTTTCTGCTTGTAATACCGGTATTGGAGGTAAAGGAACGGATGGTATATTTGGTCTGCAACGAGGTTTCAAAAACGCAGGAGTGCATTCTCTGCTAATGAGTATAAAACCTGTCTATGACGAGAGTACGGCCAAACTTATGATTGCTTTCTATCAAGGGTTGGCACAAGGAAAATCAAAGCGGCAATCTCTTCTTGATGCTCAAAATGCAATAAAAGCATTGGGATATAAAGAATGGAAATATTGGGCTACTTTTATTTTGTTGGATGGAATAAGATAAAAAGTGATAGCTTGCTATAAATGAATGTGAAATGATGAATATTAGCTCTCATCAGTTTGAAATTTTTATAGCTCTTTTTTAGGATTATTTTTTTTGACCTTTAAGTGTTAGCGTGAGTGGCAGAAGCGATGGGAAATAGAAGTTTTTCGGGTTGCTTCTTTGTGCCTTGATTGCAATTTTGTACTTTTGCAAGGTGTGAGTATTGCTCACTCCGTCTTTTATGTAACACTATTTTGAAAAAGTTATATAGTATAATAGAAAAACTGCTTTCCGGAGAGCCAATGGAGCGCTCCGATTGGAGGGCGTTGCTCTCGGCGGGCGATGATAAAGAGGCTGTGGAGCTTCTCAGACGCGAGGCGGCTCGTGTGGCCGAAGAGAATTTCTCTCGAGGGGTTTTTATTCGCGGCCTTATAGAGATAAGCTCTTATTGCCGCAATAATTGCAATTATTGCGGCCTCAGATGCAGTAACCGCGCGGCCGAGCGCTACCGTCTGAGCAAGGATGAGATTCTCGAGTGCTGCCGCGTGGGAGATACGCTGGGCTTTAACACTTTTGTGTTGCAGGGCGGCGAGGATGTCAAGCAGGATGATGCTTGGATAGCAGACGTTGTCCGCTCGATAAAAGAACGTTACCCCGACAAGGCCGTAACGCTGTCGGTGGGCGAGCGCAGCCGGGAAAGCTATGCGCGCCTGCGCGAGGCGGGCGCGGACCGGTATCTTTTGCGCCATGAGACGGCCAATCCGGCGCATTATGCCCGGCTGCATCCCCAGGCGATGTCCTTTGCCAACAGGATGCGCTGCCTGCATGATCTCAAGGGATTGGGCTATCAGGTGGGCTGCGGCTTTATGGTGGGCTCTCCCGGGCAGACTC
>CALBKR010000022.1 GCA_937896105.1 uncultured Bacteroidales bacterium | reverse complement strand
TGAGCAGCCGCAAGGGACACGGACGTTATTTCAACGTATTCCACTACACCAATTTCGAGAGAGCCGAAGGCTACTGGGACGGTGCTGTGGCAACCGACCAGGCAGGTGACCTCAAATTCGGCCGCAACGACACTAACGGCGAGCCGTTGCGCATTGGCAACATATTGTTCCAGTCGGTACCCACAGGCGACAACCGAAGCGGCGTATCCATTTTCTACAAGGAATTGAGCAACGACCCGGCGACATACACACCAACCGAACTTTCCAAAGGATGGACAAAGATACAGATAACAGACCGCGAGTCGGCATATTCATCAATGTGCATACTCCCCGACGGGAACATTGGACTATATTACGAGGAAGAGCCTGGCGGCTATTCAATGGTATATGTGCCGGTAAATGTTTATAGAGCGGTTGGCCCGATTGTATATACCAGCCATCTGGTTGACAAATGCGACACCTGCGGCGAAGGCAAATACGAAGGCATTGTCACCGTGGAATAAGAGAAAAAGGATATTTTTGCATTTTTACGGTCGAAACAGCGATAATCAATGCTGTTTCGACCGTAAAAATAGCTTTTCTACTGATTTTTTTAAAATAAATTCCTTTATCAGCGGCAAGTCCGTAACTTTACACACTGTTTAAAGATTATCCATCAATACATAAAACAAACATGAAAAACTTCAGATTTCTACTTTGCACACTGCTTATCGCAGTAAGCGCATCAGGTGTATGTGCCGGCACTGCAGCCACACCTCCTGTATTCGCAAGCGAGACATCCCCTGTATGGCACCATATTGTGTTCGGTGCCACAAACGATGTCCTGAGTGACCAGGGAACCGGCAACGATGTTGCAGCAGCAACAGCCCAGGAAACCGATGAAAATATGTGGAACCTTGTCGGCACAGCTGACGCGTTCTATATGGTAAGCAAACTCGGCAACTACCTTGCCTACGATGCTGTAAACAACCGTTACACAACAACAGCAGAGAAAAGCGGCAAAGTTGCCCTCACAATTATCGAGAACATCGAAGGCAGTTGGGAGATAATGCGCAGAGGCGCAAACAAGTCAATGAGCCAAGCCGACGGTTCAGTAACCGACACCAGCACCGGCGGCGATGCCAACCAAATGATATTCATCGACCTCACCCCTGAGGTATATGATCCGGCCATATTCTCTTCTGAAGAAAGCCCCGTTTGGTATCAGGTTCAGTTCAAGGCAGGCAGTAGCTACATTGCCGACCAAGGCGACGGCAACAACCTGCGCACAGAAGCCATAGGCAGCGACGACAAGCAATATTGGCAGTTCATAGGCACCCCCGAAAACTTCTACATGAAAAGCCGCAGCGGCAACTATGTATATTATGCCAACAGCCGGTTTACTACATCATCGACCGAAAAAACAGGACTATTTGTAGCACAAAGCACTACTAACGGTTACTACGAAATAGGCCGTATTGGCAGCGCAAAAACATTCAACCAATGGGGAGGTGCCGGCACGGGCAAGGAACTTGGAGAGTGGGATGCTGGCAACACAAACAACCCGTTGCAATTCATCGAAGAGGCTGTAGAAATTGAACTCCCCTATTTTTCAACAGAGGAAGAACCTGAATACTGGTGGGTATATTTCAACACCAGCAGTGCTACGTTAAAGGACTTGGGTGCAGAGACCAATGCACAGACAGCCGCAAAGTCATATGCAAGTGAACAGCTATGGCAACTCGTGGGCGATGAGACCAATTTCTATATGAAGAACAAGACAGGGCGTTATCTCTATTACAACACCACCGCTTCACGTTTCCAGACAACAGAAACGACTGACAACAAAACAGCGCTTCAGCTGAATTCTTTGGGCTATGGCAATTTTGAAATTCAGCTGTACAATACAAGCGGTAACAACTCTATGAACCCCAATGGCGGTGCGGGAACCGGCAAGGCACTTGGCGTATGGTCATCGGGCGATGCCAACAACCCTGTAACATTCATCAGCGCAGAACCTACATATCCGCTCTTCAGCGATGGTGATAACGTGTACTGGTACTTTATACAGTTCGGCAATGGCGGATGGGTAATCGAAGACAAAGGCGCCGGCAATAATGTCCATACAGCTGCAACCGACGACCTTAACACCCAAAAATGGAAACTTGTGGGAACAAAGGATAATTGCCAGATTGTAAACAAGGATGGCAACTACCTTATTTATAGTAATAGCCGTGTAAAGACAGGTACAAGCCAAGACACACAAGGTTTTAAAGTTGTACCAACAGGAAACAGCAGCTACCCTCTATACTTTGAGATACAGCATGCAAGTTCTACTACAACTGCATTCAATATGAACGGCGGTGCTGGTTCAGGCAAGGAAATCGCCCTCTACAATTCTAATGACAGCGGAAACCCGCTACAGTTTATCAGCGAAGAGAGCGTAGAGTATCCCGAGTTCAAGGTTGCTGATTCATCACCCGAACCACCTGCCGAAGAACTGACGCTATGGTACACACAGCCTGCGACATCTACCGGGGTTGCAAATACTTGGATGGAATACTCACTGCCCATCGGCAACGGCCAGTTCGGCGCTTCACTTTTTGGCGGTGTATTGAAAGACCAGATATTGTTCAATGACAAGACGCTATGGAGCGGCGGCCCCGGCCAATATGGATACTACCTCCCATTCGGTTCGGTATACATCGAGGATATAAGCGGCAATTTCACATTCAACGCCACAAAGCCTGTACAGAACTACTATCGCGACCTCAACCTTCGTACAGCAACAGGAACTGTAACATACGAGGATGTCAATGGAGTCAAGTACACAAAGCAATATATCGCCAGCAACCCCGACAAGGCTGTCATCACCAGGATTACAGCATCGGAGAATGGCAAACTCAGTTTCCGCATCACAATGGAAAGCGGCAAACCTACGGTTGATGCCGAAACAACATACTCGAACGGATATGCGCAGTTCACCGGTAAACTGGAGACCGTAAGCTATAATGCAACACTGAAAGTGATTGCCGCAGGCGGCTTCACATCAACCGGAGCCGACGGCATTACTGTTGAGGAAGCCGACGAGGTACTTCTGGTACTCGTTGGCAGCACCGACTTTGTAGGCAACTTAGAGTCACACGTTAACGGCAATGCAGCAAACCTCCCCGGCGATAACATAGCACAAGCCGATGCTGTTGCCGAGAAGGGCTGGGAAACCGTGTATGCCGACCACATTGCCGACCACCAGAAATTCTTCAACCGCGTTTCACTTGAACTTGACGGTGTAGAGAACAACCTTCCCACCAACGAGCTTATAACAGTCTACAACGCAGCAAGCGGCACACGCAACCTAATGCTCGAACAACTTTACTACAACTACGGCCGTTACCTGTCAATAGCATCATCACGCGGTGCCGACCTTCCAAACAACCTGCAAGGTATTTGGAACAATACCTGTACGCCACCATGGCACAGCGATATCCATGCGAACATCAACGTGCAGATGAACTACTGGCCTGTGTCGGCCGGTAACCTTGACGAGATGTATGAGCCATTCCTCAACTACATAATCAACGAGGCTGCGCAGCCCGAATGGAAAGGTATGGCAAGCAATGCCGTTACAACACTCAACAACAACCTTGGTACAAGCACCGCAGTCCGTGAAGACAGCTGGACCTGCTACACCGAGAACAATATATTTGGAGGTTACAGTACCTTCATGACAAACTATGTCATTGCTAACGCCTGGTACGTAACCCACCTGTGGCAGCACTACCGCTACACATTGGATGAGGAGTTCCTCAGCCGTGCCTTCCCTTCGATGCTCAGCGCGACTCAGTTCTGGTTGGATCGTCTGGTGGTGGATCAGACTGACGGTTTGTATGTCTGCCCTAAGGAGTATTCGCCTGAGCATGGTCCTGTTGAGGATGCTATGCCTCACGCCCAGCAGTTGGTGTGGGAACTGTTCGACAATACGCTCAAGGCGGTAGATGTGTTGGGAGTAAAGCGCAGCGGGATTGATCCCAAGGAGTATAAGCTCATCAAGGAGCGTTTCGCTAAGTTGGATCGTGGTCTGCGAATCGAGACCTATAACGGCGTATGGGGCGAGAATGTCAACGGCATCAAAAAGGGCGATAAGATCTTGCGCGAGTGGAAGTACAGCCCATTCACAGTAGGTCAGAATGGTCATCGCCATATCTCTCACGCCATGTGTCTTTATCCATTCAGTCAGGTGGAGCAGGGCTCGGAGCTTTTCGAGGCTATGGTAAACTCTCTGAAGTTGCGTGGCGATGCCTCTACAGGCTGGTCTATGGGTTGGAAAATCAACCTTTGGGCGCGAGCTTTGGATGGCGATCATGCTCACGATATTTTGGAGCTTGCGTTGCGTCATTATAAGGGCGGTGGCATAAGCTATGGTACAGGCGGCGGTATCTCATACAACCTCTACGATCAGCATCCTCCATTCCAGATTGATGGTAACTTCGGTGCTACGGCAGGCGTTGCCGAGATGCTTATGCAGAGCCATATGGGCTTTATCCACCTGCTCCCCGCCCTCCCCGACGCGTGGAGCGAGGGTAACATCAGCGGCATCTGCGCCAAAGGCGGCTTCGACGTTGACATTGCGTGGAACGAAGGCAAGCTGACACAAGCCACCATAAAATCGAAGAACGGCGGAAAGTGCAGCCTGCGCTACGGCGACAGCACCCTTAATTTCGGCACCAAGAAAGGACGCAGCTACACCGTTGTACTAAAAGACGGCAAGCTAAGAGTAAAATAACCCCCCGGGAAGCCACAATCAAAAATTCCTCCCGACTACTTTTTGTGTAGTCGGGAGGAGTTTTATTGCCACGATGCGTCGGTTCAAAATTCCCTCAGCGCCATTAGACAACAAAAAAAGAAAAAAGAAATCATTAATCTTTAATGTATCTCTCTACAAACACC
>CALBKR010000021.1 GCA_937896105.1 uncultured Bacteroidales bacterium | reverse complement strand
CCGTAATCCTTGCCACAGGCCATTCGGCCAAGGATGTCTACCGTTGGCTGAACAGCAATGGCATTGCACTCGAAGCTAAAGGCTTTGCTGTAGGTGTGCGTCTTGAGCACCCTTCGGAACTCATCGACCAGATACAGTATCACTCGCCAAAAGGGCGCGGAAAATATCTCCCGGCAGCCGAATACAGCTTCACGACGCAGGTCGACGGGCGCGGTGTATACAGCTTCTGTATGTGCCCGGGAGGCGTTGTCATCCCCTCGGCATCGGCAGCCGGCGAGCTGCTTGTAAACGGTATGTCACCGTCGCATCGCGGTGGTGCCTGGAGCAACTCCGGTATGGTTGTACAGGTAAATCCCGAGGATGTGCTGTTGCCCGATATGCATATCGACTGTGACGGCATTGACCCTGTGTCGGGTGATTCTCCGCTACGCGTGATGAATTTCCAGGAGCGTCTCGAGCGTCTTTGCTGGGTGATGGGTAACCGCAGACAGACAGCCCCGGCGCAGCGAATGACCGATTTCGTGCGCGGTAAACTCAGCTATGACCTGCCACGCAGTTCCTATGCTCCGGGGTTACTCTCTTCGCCTATGCATTTTTGGCTCCCAAAATTCATATCATCGCGTCTGCAGCGTGGCTTCGAGCAGTTCGGGCGTATGTCGCGCGGCTTCCTTACCAATGAAGCGACAATGATAGGCGTAGAAACGCGTACATCGTCACCTGTGCGCATATTGCGCGACGGTGATACATTGCAGCACATTTCTGTCAAGGGGCTTTTTCCCAGCGGTGAGGGTGCAGGATATGCCGGCGGAATAGTTTCGGCTGCAGTCGATGGCGAGCGTTGTGCCTTGGCCGTGAAGGAGTATTTGGATTGATGAATAAAGAAATTGCCGGCGCTGCCGGCAATTTCTTTATTCATCAATCCAGGTTCCAAGCAACTCCATCTCTCCTTGTGGAGCTATCTTCAGCCCTGTCGTTGTGGCCGGTATCAGCAGGCTCTCGCCCTGATGTATTGTCACCGTGTTACCATCGTTGTCGGTTATGCTTCCCTTGCCTTGTGTACAAATCAGTATTACAAACGAGTCAAGTTCGGCAAGCGGCATCTCATACTCCTTTGTCAGGCGGTAGATATCGGTAGTGAAATAGCGGCACGAAACAAGCTGCACTGCGGTGTCGGGTTTTGCATCGTAGTAGGTGCGGTAGTCGGGCAGTACTGTGTAGTCTATGGCGCCCTTGCTCAGTTCGGTGTGCAGTTCGCGTGGGTTGCCGCTGTCGTCGCAACGGTTGAAATCGTATATACGGTATGTGATGTTCGACGTCTGCTGAATCTCGGCAATGAATGCACCGGCTCCTATTGAGTGTATGCGTCCGGCAGGCAGGAAAAAGACATCTCCTTTGTTTATGTCATACTCCTTCAATACATCAGTTATTGTGTTGTCGGCAATGCTCTGCTCATATTCTTCGGGCGTAATCTGCTTTGCAAAGCCCGAACGCAGACGCGAGCCCGGGTCTGCATCCACAACATACCACATTTCGGTCTTGCCCTTTGACTGGTGACGCTCCCAGGCCAGTTTGTCATTGGGGTGAACTTGAATAGAGAGATCCTGTTTCGCGTCGATGAACTTTATGAGCAGTGGGAACTCCTTGCCGAAGCGTTCGTAGTTGCTTTTGCCAAGCAATTTCGCCTTGTCGCGTGCGATGAGCTCGGGCAGGCTCTTACCGGCATCTGCTCCCTCGGCTACAACCGATTCATTACCCTTGACACCCGATATTTCCCAGCTTTCGCCCACTGATTTCTTCTCGGATTCTAGACCTTTGTAGGGGATAAGTTTCTCGCCTCCCCATAGCATTGACTTTAAGATTGGTACGAATTTATACATTTTGTGCTTGTTGTTTTGATGCTGCAAGTTATGGCTTTTTCGTGAAAAGAGCAAACGTAGTGCAAAGAAAGTGGACTTATAGGTTTTATATGTTAATTGGTGTTAAAAAATGGGGGGGTAAAAAATCTTTACCATATATGATAATTTTATTACTTTTGTGCCTGAATGGATAGAAACATACCTTATTAGCTACAGATAAATGATTATAGCGATGAAACGTATATATTGGTTATTGCTTGTGCTGCTGTTGCCGGCACTTGCATCTGCACAGGGAATAAACGGTCGGGTGATGGACAGCAGCGGGGCACCGGTCGATGGTGCCAACATAGTGTTGCAGAGAAGCGACTCGACATTTGTCGATGTTGTGTTGAGTGACAGCACCGGTCTCTTTGCGTTCGGGCAACGTATGGATACCTTCCGCCTTGTGGTGAACCATCTTGCCTGCCATCCTCGTGAACTCGAGTGCAGTAGTATATCGGTCGGTGACGTAGTACTCGAGGTGGCCGACAACTACCTCAACGAGCTTGTCGTGGTTGCCGAGCGCCCCTTGGTGCGTGTCGATGACGGGCGGCTCACATACGATCTGCAGCAACTGGTGAAAGACAAGGTCGCCAACAACACTTACGAGGCCTTGACTAAATTACCCGGTGTACGCGAAGAGAAAGAGGCGCTCACGCTTGTCGGTGCGTCATCATTGGTGGTAATCATCAACGGCAAGCCATCTACTATGACTCCCGAACAGGTAGCAACACTCCTGAAGGCTACTCCGGTCGAGCGTGTCGAGAAAGTGGAAGTGATGTACAGCGCTCCGCCCCAATACCACGTACGCGGTGCAGCCATAAATATTGTATTGAAAAAGGATACACAATACACGATGCTTGGAGAACTCGGTGCCACATATCGCAACAGGTTCTATGACGAGGGTGATGGTCACGCTTTCTTCCGTTTGGCAACGCCGAAGCAGGCCTTTGATGCGATGTACAGCATAAAGCGCGCCTACACGGTGCAGGATGTAGATATGCTCTCCCTGCACACGCTGCGCGACACGCTCTACGATATACGCCAGCAGCAACGCATATTGGGTGGTGCCTGGATGCATAGTACACGCCTCTCCTATGAATACAATTTCAACGACAGGAACAATATCAGCATCGCATATAATGGACAGTACGAGACCGGGGGCGAGGCAAAGATACACTCCGAGGGAAATTTCCAGATATCGGACAACACGAAGGATGTGCTACGTGACAATATGCATAATGTGTCGCTGCAGGCGCAGACAGGCATAGGTCTCTCCGTGGGTGCAGACTACACCTTTTACGAGAACCGTACTACCCAGCGTATGACGGTCGATTATTTGAACGGAACGGTGCTTTCGATGCTTCAGGATGCAGGGCAGGATATCCACTCTTTCCACCTATATGCCGACCAGTCACATTCCCTGGGCAAGGGCTGGAAATTGGGCTATGGCGGCAAATACCGCGGCAGTCTAAGCGACGACTATCAGCAGTATCTGCCCGGAAGCACGTTGAACGGCAACAATGTAAGCTCTCTGCTCGAGGAGCACAATGCCGAAGCTTATATGTCCCTCGAACGGCAGACCCCATTGGGGCTCTCTTTCTCATTGTCGGCAACAGCCGAGTTCTACAAGGTCAACGGGCACGAGCGTTGGAGTGTGTATCCGCAGGCATCTCTCACATATATGAAAGTCCCCGACCATATATTCCAGGGCTCATTGAACGTGACAAAGATGTATCCGTCGTATTGGCAGATGCAGGATGCCGTGACATACCTTGACGGTTATTCCGAGGTGCGCAACACGCGCGGTCTTGAGCCCTCACGTACATATACCCTGAACTTCAACTACATATGCAAGCAGAAATATGTGTTCGGCCTCTTCTCGAACTATACACACAAGATGTTCGCGCAGACGATGTACCAGTCGACCGACCGTCTGGCACTCATCTACCAGACAACGAACTGGGACTACATATCGCAAAGCGGTGCAATGGCTGTGCTGCCTTATAAGCCTGTCAGTTGGTTCGATACACGTGCAATGCTGGTGGGTGTATATGTTACACAGAAATGCGATAACTTTTTCGATATCGGCTTCAGCGACAGCAAGTTTGTCGGTATCTTCTCGCTCGACAACAGTTTCCGCATTGGAAAGGATATTTCGCTCGAGCTCAACGGCTTTGTGCAGACACCGGCAACGCAGGGAACATTCAGCATAGAGACAATGTGGAGCGTTTCGGCCGGTGCAAAGTGGAACTTTGCAGGCGGCAACGGAACATTGGCCTGCTACTACAACGATATCTTCAACTCCACAATAGGCGATATGAGGATGAACTATAAGGGGCAGAATCTGCTGAACAGGAACAATTTCCACTCACGCAATTTCACGCTCTCGCTAACATACCGTTTCGGCGGCTACAGGAAGCAAGAGAGCAAAGCTGTGGATACCTCACGTTTCGGGCACTGATAGATAAACACAAATGAGCCGGTCGCACACGACCGGCTCATTTGCGTTTATTGTAATATAAATATTACTTTGCAAGGAACTTCTTTCCGCCCTTGATGTAGATACCGCCCTTTGTAGGCTCGGTAACTTTGCGACCCTGAAGATCGTAGATGGCATCGTCGTATTCGCGTTCAATGGTCTCTATTACAGGCTCAACCGATGTGAGGTCGCCGTCGGCCTCTATGTATTCTACATCCTCACGCGTAAGGCTGAAACTCTCGATTGTCATACAAATCTTGCCCGACATATTTACAAGAAGACCAAGTGAAACCTCTGTCTCTTCCTCAAGAACGAACATTATGCTGTTTGCACTGGCAACACCCTTCTCTTCCATTGCCTTGTATGCTATGGCGTTGCCTATAGTTGATGTCGTTGGCATAAACTTGCCTTTGGCTGCAACTATGTAGCTGTCGCCACACTGACCCTCCCACGTTGTATGGTAGTTGGCTGTGAAGGTATATGTGCCGGCCGGCAGGGTTACTGTCTGGTATACTTTGTGGTTATAGAGGTTGCCGAAACCATCCCAACCCACAGTGAATGTCATACAATAGTCCTTCTGAGCATCGACGTGTGCACCGGTGACAATACTGCCCTGTGTTGTCTCGTTTTCGATGGTCCACTCCCTGAGCTGGTAGAAACGGTTGTTCACTGATGTGTTAACCATTGTGTTCGGGTCGTGATTGAATGTAGCACGGTAGTTTGTCAGGTACTGCGATGTTACATCGCCGTTTATGCCGTCGCTCTCTGTGTCAAGACAGAACACGCCCTTCGACAATCCCCAGGCGTCACCGTCGGGGCCAAAGCCGTTGCGTACACCATTGTTGCCGTTTCCGCTACGGTCAATAACATCACCGCCGCTCTGGTTGAAATCGTAGTAGAGCAACAGGTCATTGCTGTTCTCGGGGTTCTCTATTGGCGCATTGCATACATTCAAAAGGTCATTGTCCTTTACAGATTTGTTCCATACGCGCAGCTCGTCAATCTGTCCGTTCATCTTGGCATTGTCGTTGCCTATGGCGAACTTTGTGAGCGACGGAATCTGTGCAAGTTGCGAAATATAACTCGAAGAGATATGGACACCGTCGCGGTAGAAATCCACATACGGGGTATTCAGTATAGCTGCATAGTGGTGCCACTCCTTTGCAATGACAAAGCCCGAAGCGCTGGTTCCGGTACGGTTGTTTACCGACAGTGACATCGCTCCCTTAGAGTCTGTCTTTATAAGGAATGTCGACTCGGTATCGCCCAATGCAAGGCAGTTGTCGACAAGCTCGTCGGGGCACATCCACCACTCAACGGTCAGTGTGTCTGTGTTGGCGGGAACATTGTCTATGCTTGCAACCACCTGGGCATTGTCGCGGCCACTGAAATTGAGGCCATTCCTGCTGTCTGCGTTGCATACAATGATGGCACGTTCCCTTGTGGCAGTGTGCGAACCTATGATATTGCTTGCCTTGAGTGTGACATCATATACACCGCTCCTGTCAATGGCAAGGCTGCTGTGTTGTCCGTCAACTATATATTTCTTGGTATTGCTCTCAATAATCCACTCCCAATCGGTCGGTGTGTATTTCGATACATCCTTCAGAATGGTCTTTTCGCCTTTGAGGATAACTGCAGGGTTAATCTCGAATGCAGCAACCGGTGGTGAATCGAGGACATTTATCTCAATGCTCGAGGTCGCGGTCTTTACTCCCGAAGCCGATGTAACCTTTAATGTCGCACTGTGTGTACCGGCCTCCTTGTAAACAGCGTTTATGCGCAAGCCCTGTGCCGTCTCTGTTTCGGAACCGGGGAGGCTCCATTCGTAGGTGTAGCCTATCTGCGGCTGCTCCACAATGAAGAAGACCTTCTCTCCCATAATCACAGGAGTCTTGCTCACTTTGAATGTCGCATTCGGCTCGGGCTCCTCCTTAACGGTGATAGCCAACGTATTGGTTACTGTGTTGCCGTTGCCGTCTTCGGCTGTTATTGTTACATTCTTCTCACCTGCTGATCTGAATGTCACTGTCGGCTCTTTGATTACCACATTGTTTACATCAGCATCATCGATGTTCCAGGTTATCTTCTTTACAGCATCGCTATATGTCGCTGTCAGTTTCACAGGAATACCGGCTACAACATCGCCCTCGACAGCGTCAATTGTTGCCGTGAGTGTCGCCTTTGTGTTGCTGCGTTCTATGCCGCCTGTCTCTGCACTGTAGCTGTAGTTCAAAATCTCAGCGTGGTTGCCGCTCGTGTATTCTCGCAGTTTGGCAGTGCCGTCCTCATTTATTATATCGCCCTTGTAGTATGCGATAAGTCCGTCTGGCAATACACTGCCGGTAAACTGTGCCTTCATACTGTTCTGTATCTCCTTTGGAGTGCGTACCCTGTTCCAGATACGTATCTCATCATAGCTTGCATCCTGTGCATTGCCTTCACCGCTTGCCGAGAACACCAAACTGCCGAAACCGCCAATTCCTGTGTATGCGGCATTTGTCTTCGATGTCTTACGTACTCCGTTGATATATACGTTTATGTTATTGTTCTTGCATGCAATGGCAACGTGTGTCCAGGTTCCAACTTTCAGTGTCCCGGCCGGCGTGTGGCAGCGGTTGTTCACATCCCATCCGACAGTGTATGAACCATCGGCATTGGCGTGCATCATAAACTTGCCCCATCCCGGGCCCGCACTCTGGTTCCAGTCTACAAGAGAGTTTGGCTTGATGTAGAATTCAATGGTCAGTTCGTTGTATTTCTGCTCAAATATCTTGGGAATAGTGAAACCCGATTTCTTCAGGTTCACAACAATGTTCTCGGTCTCCTCTGCAATAGGTGCCGATACGGTTGTCCATTGCGATTCTGTTCCGCCATTGTACACAGCAGCAACGCTGAATGTGCCGTCCAGCGCCACGTTGCCAGGTATGGTACACGAAGTGGCGTTGGCATCCATAGTGGCAATCTTCTCCTTGTTGTGGTAGATATTGTACTTCTCCAATGGGTAGCAGGAACGGATAGGTCTTGTCCAAGTGAGTACCCTGTTGTTGAGTGCCACATTCTGTGGGGTGTAGTACTCCTCGCCATAGACTACCACCGAGATGATAGTCTTGTTGCCGGCGCTTTTTATCTCAACGCCATTGCCCATATCGAATGGAGTCTCTTGTCCGTCGGTGTTGTATTCGTAGTCGATAATCGACGCGTTGTATATCTTTCCGCTGCCTTTACCCCACGATCTTGTCTCTACAATGAAGAAGTATTTAAGTGGCATACTCCTGTCATATCCATTTGTAAGGTCGGTGAGGTCATAGCCGAACTCCATAGGCTCGGTGTGCAGTTTGCCGTCGGCCCAGCGTCCCAGCATAGGAATCTCTGGAGCAGGGTTTGTGTTGCCGTAGTTTCCGTCACCGGCATATTTGAAATGCTCGAATTCTATTGTCTTTTCAGGTGCAGTCGCATTGATGTCGGCCGAGATGCCTGCCGACAGCTTAATCTCGCTGCGGCGTGAATAGTCCATCTCAAGCTTTATCGTACGCAACGGACGGTAGTCCTTTCTAACCTTGTAGATTTCGGGCATCCACCAGTTGCCGGGGAATGTGCCGTCACTGTTGAATGCCGGGCCACCGTATGCATATGGACAGTAGATGAAGCCGTTGTTGCCCCACCAAGTGCCCCAGGAGTTTACGATAATCCAGGCACCGACCTCGTCCTTTTCCACCTCGCCTGCAACACCGTTGCCGTCGATGTCGAACTCCAAGCGGTCGTCATAGCCCACTATGGTGAGCGCGTGGTCGACCTGTGTACCCCAGGCTTTCAGATATTTCTTGCCTACAAGCCCAGCCTCCCTGTTTGCAGCAGTGTTGGGAATTCTTCCATCGTAGTTGCCGCCCGAACTTGCGACACCGATACCGCAGATTCCGCCTGCCTTGAAACTATCGTCACCGTTGTGGTTCCACAGCCAGTTCTTTACAGCCTCGCGTCCCTCTTCTGTTCCTACATTGACCGGGAAATTAGAGGGCTCAAGCATACGGTTGTGCATAGCCTCGAACCATTTGTCATAGCCTTGCATCCAACCGAAATCATCGTCTGCGCAATCCTGGTTGCCGAACAATGGAGAGTAGGTCTGGCCACCATATGTGGCAGCAGACGGGACACCTATGCTGGTTACGAACTCGTTCTTGCCCGAGTTACCGTTTGTCAGCAGCCACACAAAGTGCGACGGGTAGTAGTTGGCCGGTTGCTTTCCGTCGAGGTCGCGGTATGCGTTGAGCTCGTATGTGAACATATAGCTGATACGCGATGCCGAACCGCACGAGCCACCATCCTGGTTGAACACTGGCGGAAAAAACTTCAGTTCCGCGTTGTTTACATACGCCGGTCGCTGCTGCGCTGTGGCAGCATCGGCGCGTTGTGCCTTCTGTGCACCCTTTGCCGGCATCAGTGACCAGTCGGGGTTTGTCTTGTCGGTGTAATCGGGGTACATAGCCCTGTTTACATCAACCTGTGCATAGAGGCTCATTGGCACTGCTATCGCAAGTGCAATGATAGTTTTCATTCTCTTGATGGTTGTCATAAAATCTATTGTTTATTGGATTTATCTTACAATTATCTCATCTGTGAAGAGCCAGCCGCGTTGCGGACCGCATTTCGCTCTGTAGTGTATATATCGTGCTTTAGTATTTCCTTTCCATCCAAACTCCTTGAACGAAAGCTCTTCGTCGCGGATTACGTTGTGCCCGATGCGCGCCAGTTCTTTGAACTCCACACCGTCGCTCGATGCGCTGATGATAACCTCGGCCGGCATCCACACATCGGGGATGCACATCTGCATAAACTGTGCCGTAATCTCGTTGATTTCCTTCTCGCTTCCCAAGTCGATGGTCACATCCACACCGTTCTTGATGAATCCTTGCCACCTCTTGTCGGTATATGTCCATCCCCCGCACAGACCGTCGACGAGCGCCCTTTCGCCACCCGCATTGTATTTCCCGTTGAAAGGTGCATTTTCGGCATATATCACACAGCCTTCCGTTGCAAGGTTCTCCACAGGTGCACAAGCCTCTTTGCGCTGTCCGTACTCATTTGCAAGGTCAAAAGCATTGTACCCCTTGCCCCGCAGTTCATTGGTGGCCTTTATTGCACGGCGCTTGAAGCCTGCATAGTCGCGCTCCTCAGGATTGCTCCAGCCGATTTCGGCAATGGCAAGTATTCGTGGGTAAACCATATATTCGACAAGTTCCTCATTAGGGATATACTCGACCCATAGGTTGCCCTGTATGCCATATATCAGGTGTGCCTTTGTGCTGTCGATTCCGGCGCGTGGGTTATATGAATAGACCTTTTCGAGCGGCATATATGGCCCGAATGCCATCGGCTGTGTATGTGGCGCATCCTGGTAAGAGTCAAGGTAGCAATACTCGCCCGGGGTCATAATGGCCTTGTGACCGCT
>CALBKR010000020.1 GCA_937896105.1 uncultured Bacteroidales bacterium | reverse complement strand
CACGGATAATTTGGCTAATACCTTTGGGTAAAGCACTTTTTTGGCTGTCACGATGCAATGCTTCTTCTACAGCTTCATCAAAACGTCTTTGGTTTTCGGATTCGAGCCAATAGCTGCGTTGGTCACAAGTCACACAACTGCCCTGGTCGGTTATAATTGTAACCGATTCATCATCACGAATAATCTGGCTTACCCCCTTATCATTATTACATATCAAGCCATTTGAGCTCACCTCCTTGCTATTGCACCTTGGACAATGCATCGTGGTAAAAGGAAGTGGAAACTGGTCAAAATCTTTATTTCCACATCTGTCACAGAAAATCAGATGACAATCAGCACAGACGTATATACCAACATTTTCTTCTGTATTTCCACAATTAGGACAAACCCGATAAAGCCCCATAACGAATTATTTTTAGTTAAAAACAGTGTTTATCTCTTCAAAAGAGAGATGTCCTTGCAAAAGGCTATTCGGCAATTAAAGGAGCAAACAGACATACGGATAGGGGCAATTGGTAAAAGCCTATTTTATAAAAGTTGATATTCTTTTGCTTTTGTAATATTTTGTATATATTTGCATCTATTAAGACTATTACATCTCTTTTGAAGAGAGCAATAAGATATATGTATAAGAGTCCACTCTGCCTATCGCGATAGGCGGGGTGGACTGTTATTAGGATATTATATATCAAACAAAATACTTGCGGCAGCCGCGCAAAAGGTTGCGCACCTCGCTGAGAAGCTCGTGGCTCTCCTGGATGAGGTTAAGGTAGACAAAATCCATCCTGAGACTACCCTCGCCACGATGCAGGCGGGCTGTCAATCCCTTGCGCAGGGTAGCAAGGCTGTGTTTCAGCTCTTTTGCGCGTTGCGAGACGATCTCGGCATTGCTGTAGTCGCCCGACTGTATCATTGTGTTTATATCTTCAAGCACCTCGCAGATATCCTTGCTGTAGGGTGTGAACTCGGCCACATACTCCTTGGACATTGGAGCAAAGCTATGCTCGACGTGTTCTTTCATAGGTTCGGCAATGCGATGCAGGGTATTGAGCATCTGCTGGCTGCTGTTCGAGCAGAGATGATACCAGGTACTGCGCTCACAGGCGAGTTGCTGGTCGATGCGGAGCATCGCCTTTGTCTCGGCGCGACGGTTCTTCTTCAGCAGCGCCTTCTCCTCGACAATCCTGTTCATAGAGCTCTTGAGCGGACGCAGCATATCGCTGGCAAATGAGTTGTAGAGAACGTGATATTCACTGGCGGCAAAGGTGAGCGAACGCGAGAGTGTCTTTGCCGAATGGCTGCGGATAGCACTCCACACAGCATCCTTGTCCTCGCCATTGAGCATCAGCTGCATATCGGCATCAACCATCTCGGCCTCACGTTTTTTCTTGTATCTCACATTGTTGCGGTAAAGAAGGAATACTACCAAAGCTATCATTGCGAACATCACCGGCAGGCCACCGTAGAACATTACCACAGCAATCAATGCCGCAAGCAGAAAGGCTGCACCGGCAGTGATGAACCAGCCACCGATTACCGACACGACACCTGTCACACGATACACGGCGCTCTCACGTCCCCAGGCGCGGTCGGCAAGCGACGAGCCCATACCCACCATAAAGGTCACGTATGTTGTGGAGAGCGGCAACTTGAGCGATGTACCGATGGCAATGAGCAGGCCTCCAAGCACAAGATTCACCGATGCGCGCACAAGGTCAAAGGCGACATCCTCACGTTCCTCAAGCGGAGTAAAGCGCTTGTCGACCCAGCGTCTGAAGGATTTCGGCATCTTGCTGACAACGGCTGTAGAAAAACGTGATGAAACTCGCACAAGGTTACGGGCAAATGATGATGAGCCGAACATCTCGTTCTCGTCGTTCTGCTGTTTCGAGAGGTCGAGGGATGTCTGCATAACCTTACGTGCTTTCTTGCTCACACACAAAGCTATCACCATAATAAGGCCTGCACCGAGAAGGTACATTGCCGGAGTTTTAGCAGCTCCGGAGAGAGAACTCATCTTCAGTTCATCGGGTGCGAGCCCCGAACCCACAAATTCGGTAAAGGAATCGAGTCCGGCGAGTGTCACACCGATAAAGTTCACAAGGTCGTTGCCGGCAAACGCCAAAGCCAATGAGAATGTACCTATCATAACCACTACCTTGAGTACATTTACCTTCAGGCTATGCAACAGCATCATCAGCAGGGTAAACCCTGCAAAGCAAGCAAGCAGTATCATCATTGTGTTCTCATTGATGAAGGCCTTTGCATCGGCACCGACAATTGTGGTACCTTTGAGTCCCTTTATGAGCATAAAGTAGATGATTGATGTGACTGCGATACCGGCAAAAAGCCCCATCTTTAGACTACCGCTTCTCTTGTAGTTGAACGAGAAGATTATTCTCGAAATCCACTGAACGATGAAACCGAAGACAAAGGCTATCGCCACGGATAGGAATATCGATATTATCATTATCATAGCCTTGTCGGTCTTGAGCAACGCGCCGATGCCGTCCATTCCTGTACCGCTGGCAAATGAGCTGAGAATGGCTGTAACAAATGCTGCACCAAACAACTCAAAGACAAGCGACACGGTTGTCGATGTAGGCAGACCAAGTGTATTGAAGATGTCGAGCAACACCACATCACTGACCATCACGGCCAGATATATGACCATAATCTGCTCAAATGTCAAACCGCCGGGGTTGAAGACTCCGCTGCGTGCGACCTCCATCATTCCGTTGCTGAATGCTGCACCGACAAATACACCCACAGCTGCAACAATGAGAACGTGTTTCAGCTTTGCAGCCTTGCTGCCCACAGCCGAACTGATGAAGTTTACGGCATCATTGCTCACACCGACCCACAGGTCGACGATGGCAAGAACAAAAAGAAAGATAACGACAAACAGATAGGACATCTGCGTGCCTGTAAGCTCTGTCAAAAAGGATAAATCCATAATTTATAATTTTTGCGCCGGGCTCTGTTGCCGGCTGTTTTACCGGTGCAAAAATCATTATTATAAATTACACATAAATTACCCTGATATTAATATAATATTACGCAGTTGTTACAAATCCATTACAACGGCATCGCCCCAAGCAAATGCCCGGGGCGATGGTATAGCAGTCCTGAAATCATATCAGAAATCATAGCGTGCCGAGAGGTTAATTCTGTTGGCATTGTATGTCTTGTCGTTGAAATCCATTCGCCATCCGTGCAGGTACTCGATACCCAACTGCATATTATCGGTCACATTATAGAAGAAGTTGGCAGCGAGGTATTGTCCTTTGCGATAGCCTTCGGGGTTAGCGTCGGCATATCCCTTGCGCGAATGCAACACTGTCTGGCTGAATGTCGCCGAGGCAAAGAAACGCTTGCTGAAGTTATACTGTGCACCTACATACCAGGTCTCGCTCCTGAGCATCATCGCATTTCCAGGTGATGTTGGGTCGGGAACCACATCAACGCCCACATTAGAGATGTTGTTTATGAGTGAACCAATACCCTCACCAATGGTAAACTGACCGCGGAGCTGAACTCTTCCTATTGTGGCGAGCATACTGGCCTGCGTACCCCAGCCAACCTTGTCGTTATCGCTGTTTGTAACCTTATTGGTGTAGGAGATATCGCGCATAATGGCACCTACGCGAATGTGGTTAAGCGGATTATTGAAAAGGTTGTACTGCACGAAGATGGGGATATTCGGCACACGCTGCGCACCGACAGTGAAACTCTCGTTCTCGGTCGCACGCACATCGGGCGCCTCAAGGCTTATACCCATAGAGAGACCGAAGTCGAATGCATACCTGAACATAACTTGTGTCGCACGATAGAAAGTCATACCGCAAGGGCCGCCATAGTCGATAGTGACAGGTACCGCAGCAAGGTCCATAAACGAACCGACTGAGTAACCTATCTTCAAGTACTTGGTGCTCATATATGCATTCTGCAGTTGCAGCCCAAGACCGCTACCACGCCAATTGGCCGATGTAAAAACCTCAAAGTCACCTATAATTCGACTGGTACCCACCAATTTGAGAAAGAGTGTAGAGTTTGTCATATCCATCCTATACTGGCTCGAGGGTGACCCGCCACGCTGAATAGCCGAGGGCAGGAAGTCTACGTTGTCGACGGCTTTATCGAAATCGTACTCGATTTTTGTCTGCAGATAACCGCCGATACCGAGTCCCCACTTGCCATCCTGGTCGACAAGGATGAAGCGCGGTGCACGCGGGTCGTGATGATAGGGGCTCTGGGTGCCCTGGAATATCTCAACGACATCAGGTGCCTCGTTGATTGTCTCACTGATGCAAATGACAGGTGTTGCATCCTCGTTCAGTTCCACCCAGCGCTGTGCACCGGCAGGCAATGATGCTAACAGCCCTAAAGCGGGCAGCAAAGTAAATTTGGAAATCCTTTTCATAACTTATCACTTTTATATGAATACAGTGATTTAACAACGAAATTGGCATATTGTTTGTACGAAAGGGGCAGACTGTAACCCGAATACACTGCCGGCAACAAGAAAATCTTTACCGGCATCTCATTTTCTTTAAAAAAATATTGACAAATCAAAACTTATTCTTTTTCTTTGCATATAATGAACCATTCAGAACTGTCATACACTACCATTTACAGGAACAACATTTATGAGAGAGACTACAAACGGAAGAGAAAAGGTTGAACATTTCAAATATCTGCAGATTTCACCCCGTGACGAATCGTGGGGGCTTGCTATAACTACAGCCGGGTTCCAGCACGTACACCCGGGAGAGACCTATCCTCTTTCATC
The DNA here is from genome assembly GCA_937896105.1 of uncultured Bacteroidales bacterium. The sequence goes on along the minus strand of CALBKR010000020.1, from coordinate 6,823 downwards.
ACACCCCGACGGATATAATTTCCCCAATAACAAACGGCGCATACTCAACGAATACCAGCTCGTGTACATAACACGCGGGTCGGGATATTTCGAGAGTGCATCCTGCTCACGCACAAGAATTGAGGCAGGAATGATGTTTATGCTCTTCCCTGGCGAGTGGCACACATTTGCCCCCGACCCGGAGACAGGTTGGGATGACCACTGGGTGGGGTTCAACGGCAGTTTTATGGACGACAAAATAAGGCACGGCTTTTTCACCTTCAAGAACTGCGTGTTCAAGGTTGGCGTGAACGAGGTCATCATAAACACATATCACGAGATATTCGATGTTATATCACACGAGAAGAAGGGGTTCCAGCAGGTTGTTGCCAGCCTTGCGATATCACTTATCGGGCGCCTTCACTACGAGGATTTGAACCACGCTTACGGCGATACATATATAATACGTATAATAAACCAGGCGAAGGCTATAATGAAGGAGGACCTTGCAGGCAACCAGGCTCTCGAGGATATTGCCGCTTCACTGAAAATAAGCTATTCACTGTTCCGCCGAGAATTCAAGAACAAATGCGGCATATCACCCGGACAATACCGCCAAGAGCTGAAGCTTGCCAAAGCCAAGGAACTGCTCTACTCCACCAATATGAGCATTGCCGAGATATCATCGGTACTCCATTTCGAGTGCATCGGCCAGTTCTCGACATTTTTCAAGAAGAAGACCGGTATCCCGCCGCTCGAGTTCCGCAAGCGAGGTACTAAAAAAGCATAATTCGCATTAATTGTTGCTAACAACTGCCGGAGGAATTTGTTTTATATGACATTATTTGCCAAATTGCGGCCAGAAAAGAGGTTTCAGCCTCGAGATTGTCATATTCCTAACCATTAATTCCTGATTTTATGAAAAGATTACTGATGACTGCTGCTTTTACAGCAATGCTGTTTATGGTACCGACAAAGAGTTATGCACAACAAGATGTACAACCCTACATTGACATAAGCACGGTAGTGGAACGCGAGGTTACACCGAACGAGCTATACCTGCGCATAACCATAAGCGAAAAGGAGTATAAAGGCAAAAAAACGCTTGAGGAGATGCAAGAGGCAATGATTGGCGCTTTAAAGGCCAACCGAATAGACATCCCGGAATGCCTGACGATAAACTATATGGGCAGCGAGCTCAGTTACAAGGCTTTTTCAAAGAGTATAAAGCCAAAGAGCGAAGCGACATATACACTCAAGCTATACGATGCCGCCATAATGCAGAAGGTAATCGCGTCGCTCGAAGAGCGCCAGATATCGAACGTAGAACTGGTTGAGACGAAATTCACCGGTGAAAAGGAACTTAAAGCCGAGATGAGTGTGGAGGCTATGCAGCAGGCGAAGATGGAGGCTCAGACTCTTGCAGGTGCAATTGGACAAGAGGCAGGAAAAGCCATAACTATCAGCTACTGGATGAATGGCGGGCAACCGCAGCCAAGGATGTACAAAACAAGAAGCAACGCCGTCTATGATGCAGCTGTTGAAGAGAGTGCTATTGAACCGGTAATAAGCATAGGGAAAGCGACATACCGCCTCACGGTCAATGTACGCTTCGAACTGAAATAGCAGACTACGCACTTTGAACAATTATAGCGCAAGCGGTGTTTCATCAAAAAAAACACCGCTTGCTATGTTTAAGAAAAAATTACTCAAATTCCTGTTCTACGAGCCCGTATCATCATCGACAAAATCGTTTGTATTGCTCTTTGCACGCATCATCTTCGGGTTCCTGTTCCTGAACCACGGCCTTTCGAAATGGCAGATGTTCAGCGAGGCAAGTGAGATGTTCCCCGACCCGCTCGGCATCGGTGCGACATTTTCGATGTGGCTGGCACTCTTTGCCGAAGTAATATGCTCGTTAGGGTTTATGATTGGCGCACTCTACCGTCTGTGCCTCATACCAATGATATTCACTATGTGCGTAGCTTTCTTCGTGGTACACGCCGGAGACCCGCTGATGGTAAGGGAGCCTGCACTGATGTTCCTCACAATCTTCGTATTGCTCTACATTACAGGCCCCGGCAAATACTCCGTCGACGGAATGCTCAAGAGCCTATACCTGCGTTTGGGGTAGAGCCTATCCCAAACCCTCAAGTATACGTTTGAGCACCACTGTTGCCGAAATCTCACGATTCGCAGCCTCGGGAATAACCAATGAACGAGGACTCTCTATCACATCGTCAGTGACAATCATATTACGCCTTACAGGCAGGCAGTGCATAAAATATGCATTGTTTGTAACAGCCATCTGACGGTCGCTCACTGTCCAGCAACGGTCGGTCGATAGCACCTTGCCATAATTGTCACCGCTGTATGCAGCCCAGTTCTTGGCATATATGAAATCGGCGCCTTCAAAAGCCTTCATCTGGTCATACTCTACACGCGCATTGCCCACGAACATAGGGTCGAGTTCGTAGCCTTTAGGGTGCGTGATTACGAAATCGTAATCGGTGGCATTCATCCACTCGGCAAAGGAGTTTGGCACAGCCTGCGGCAAAGCCTTGGGATGCGGAGCCCAGGTAAGCACGACCTTAGGACGCGTAGTTTCCTTGTATTCCTCAATGGTTATGAGGTCGGCAAAGCTCTGCAACGGATGGCGCGTAGCGGCTTCCATTGAGAAGACCGGACGGCCGGAATACTTTATGAACTGGTTTATTATAACCTCGTTATAGTCGTCCTCCTTATTCTCGAAACGGGCAAAGGAGCGCACACCTATCACATCGCAATAGCACCCCATAACAGGTATTGCCTCGAGCAGATGCTCGGGCTTGTCGCCATCCATTATGACACCGCGCTCGGTTTCAAGTTTCCAGGCACCCTGATTAATATCAAGTACAATGACATTCATCCCAAGGTTCAAGGCTGCCTTTTGGGTGCTGAGTCTTGTGCGCAGACTCGAATTGAAGAATACCATCATCAATGTGCGGTTCTTCCCGAGCTCACAATATTTGTAGCGGTCGGCCTTTATCTCAAAAGCCTCATCAATAGCCTTTTTGAGGTCACATATATCGTTTACCGATGTAAAATTTCTCATATAATATAATAAGGTATTTATCACTTCATCTCAACCAGACCTGCCTCCTGGGCATTAGCCGGTTGCTCTTCAATTGCTTCTTGCACGGCAACAGGTTGTTGCGCTTTACCGTTTCTCTTTTTCTTCTCCTTTTTGCCTTTGCCCCACCATTTCCAGCTATCGAACTCGAACAGGATAGATGTACCGACACCCTGTGTCGTGAGATCGGTCTTAGAGAAATAACGGTCATTGGTCTTGCTGTATGCCTTTATACTCCAGTTATATTTGGGGCTTAATAGCCACAATACTTCAAAATCACCTACAACATTCTTGTTTGCTATGGGATTCTCGCGATATCCAAGATTGCCGTTTATCTGTAGACGGTTATTGAGCAGACGGCCACGCAACATACCCTCCACCTCCATACTGTTCCATCCACGCTCGCTTGTAGATATGTTACCGGAGATATCCCAATTTCCATTATTGATTATCTTGCCGAGCATATTATTCAATTGGCTCGATATAGTATTGGATATCAACGACTCTACAGCAGTCGAGGTGTGTATGTCATTGGTCTGCGCATTGCTATTGGTATCAAAAGTGTAGAACTTGCCTATGCCAAGCAGATAGACAAACTGCATATTTTTCTGGTCGGGAGTACTTGCTATGCTGGCAAGCAGTTCACGTTCCTCCTCACTGCCCTCGGGCAATTCAAGGTCAAAGGCAAGGTCGGGCGATTCAAGACTGCCGGTTATGTTCATTATACAGTTCACCTTAACAGTCTTGCGTTTTGCCACCTCGGTAGTAAGGTCACTCAATGAGGCCGATGGGACAAGATATTTAGTCTTGAGATCGAGCTGAGCCTTGTATGGGTCACCATTGAAGACGAGCGTACTGCCTTTCATTATATTGAACACTTTGGGGAAGATATCCTGTATGGTAAACTTGTATGTTCCACGGTCAAGGTCAAGGTGTCCCTTCATACTGAATCCTGTCCTGTCATTATACACGGCATGTATAGGGCCTTTGCCGTAAAGGCTTATGTAGTCATCGGTCTGCAGATTGGTGTATACCTTCAGTTCAAGATTATCATTTACATTAAGCATAAAGTCAAGTGTCAGCTTGCTCGCCGTTTTGCTGTACACCTTTTTAGCTTCGGTAGAAATGTCGGCAACATTGTCCTTCTTTCTCTTGTTCTTATCGACAAAGTCGACAAAACTGTTGTCACGTGCACCGCTTGTCTCATTCGAATCATAAACGAACTGTGAATAGGGGGCACTTGTCACATTTGCCTTTAGCGTAAAGCCGGTGCTGTCGCTCCTTATCACTGCATCACCTGTACCGAATACCGTTCCATAGAATGGCAACGACTCAAAATTGTCGGTATCATAAACCAGAAGTTCATTGACATCGACATTGAATAGACAAGCCCAGCGGCCGAGATTACGATGCGTCAATGCGCCAGAGATATACCCAAGATTTCCATACCTGTCGTACAACCTTGCCTTATCGAACTCCATCCGGCCTTTGGATAGGGTTATGGAATCGCCTGTAAAGTAGTATTTGACATTCGTTGCTTTGACTTTGGTTGAGCAGTATAGAGCTACGGCACCATCAAAATCTATGGATTTGAAATTACCGAACAAACGCACCTTACCACACCCCACGCCCTCTGTCTCGACAAGAAATGCCTGCATCTTCTCATCAAGGAAGCCAAGATTAAGATTGTGGGCATCAATCATAAAATCAAGGGAATCCTCGGCCAATGACACAAAACCATTTATCGATGTCTTCTCGTTCTGCGGGTTATATATATCGGCATCGACATTTATTCTCTCGTTCTCATTATCCCAAGCAGCACTTATGTTGCATAAGCCCATATTTGCCCCGTCGATACTGAAATCATCTATAGACAATTGCCCATCGACATTTAAATCGGACAAGACACTACGCAGGGAGGCTTCTCCTGTCACCTTTCCCCCCAACCTCAACATGCGGAAATTCACAAGGTCGGCAACTGTGGTAAGATCGATATTTCTCAAATGCAAATTCAAGCTGTCACCACTCTGCTTGCCGACAACACCATCTATCATCAAACTTTGTTTCTCGCTGTGAAGTCCGACATTTTTCACAACAAGCCTGTCGAGTTTTCCTGTAACAGTTCCTTCATTTATTTGCCAGGCATTGTTCTTATGTACGATATTGTCTTTGAAAATTTTGGCATCAAGACACAGGTCACCGTCTTTGTCCCTGCCGAACACGGCACCAAGACGCAGGATACCGGACATAACCTCATCGGATTTGAAATTGTTCCAGTTTACAATTCCCGTAATATTGTCCTGTACAACATTGGCATTTAGCCTTATAACGATATCATCGGCAACATTATTATAGTTGAATGTCTTTGCATTCTTGACCACAGGTTTCTGGACAGTAGCATTGAGTTCGAGCCCTTTGCTGTTTGATTTGCCGTCGATGGCAAGAGCTCTTATAAGGCTGCCATTGATGTCGAGCTTGTTTATGTCGGCATTGACCGTGTAGACATTCTTCGGGTCATTGAAGACACCTTTGATATGCGAAGGCTCGAGCACGGTTACCGGCAAGCCAAATATGTGGGTTAACGGTTCTGTATCGGTTATGGCTATGTCGTAATAGAAATCATTGGTTCCCGACCGGGCTCTAGTACCCGATACTCCACCGAATGCAGGCAGATGGTATGTCAACGAATTTGCAACGCCGCTTAATATTGTCGAGAAATCGAAATGCCCAGAGAGGCTCACTTGTGCAAAATCAGATGTCAGTACAAAAAGCCTGTCCTCGCCAGACTGGTTGTCACTGACATAAAAATTACGGACAAATGTCGTATCCGTCCAGTCCGTCATACTGAAATTATCCACTTTGGCATTTATGATTGTCTTCCCTGCACCATAGTCGATATACTCACCATTGAGGTTGAATGAATAATTCTGTCCTTTATTCTCGCTCATAAGGTTCAGCTCATAAGGTCTGATATCATTGGCCTTGAGTGCGACTTTCAACATATCCACCTTGTCAAATGTATACTTTGCCGTCAACTGCAATTTTGCATTGGAGTCATCGGCTACGACTTTTGCAGTCACCGCATTGGAAGCATATTTACCCTCGAAATCTATTGGGGCATAGATATAACCGTTGAAAGCCAGGTTCACAATGCTTCCGCTGACATTGGCATAGTCTTCGGGAATATTTATGTTACCGGTTGCCTGCGCGACAAGACTACAACTCTCAAGCCCCTCTACACCTGTAATACTTTCGAGCTTTATATCAGTAGCCTCGGCATCGAGCCGGTAGCGTCCATCGGAATACAGCTTGCCTCCGGCCACCAATTTGGCGCTTTTGCAATCCAGCACCAGCTTGCCATCCACATCCTCGTCCTTGAACAAGAATTCACCAGCCAACGAAGTATCCCCCAACTTGTCGGCTATATCATATTCCAGACCGGCAAGACCGGCTATGGCCAAGAGTTCATCTACAACATCACCATTTACACGACATTTATTGACAACAACCCTTCCGTCGCGTTGCCGGCTCCAAGGATTCAGCATTGAGGCTGAAGCATCAAGAGCAACACTATTGTTTAGTGCAGCCAATGACAAAGCAAGGTCTACACTATCAGGGCTATAAAAGCCTACAGCATCAAAGGCCAATGGTGGGATTTTTTTATCGGGTATATCTGCAAAATAGCCGATTTCATCGGGAATAATCAAGCCGCACCTCTACTCAATAGCATTA
>CALBKR010000019.1 GCA_937896105.1 uncultured Bacteroidales bacterium | reverse complement strand
TTCTTTTTTGTTTATATACACTTACCGCACAACCCGGGGGCAGGGTTATTTCTCCGCTTCGCTATGAAAACGGCAAGCCGGTTACTTTGCAAGCAAAGCAATATATATACAAAAAAAAAACGGTTCCCAGCCGGGAACCGTTTTTCGCGTGTTTGGGGCGAAATTACTTGTTAGCCTTCTTGGCAGCTTTCTTTGCCTCTTTTACAGCCTTCTTTTCAGCCTTCAACCTTGCCTTCTCAGCCTTCTTTGCATCCTTCTCGCTGAGAGCTGCTCTTCCAGGAGCACTCTTTGCACCTGCAGCCTTAGGGCCTGCGGCTTTAGGACCTGCAACATCCTTTGCACCCTTCTCGCCTGCTGCTTTTGCACCAGCAGCCTTTACAGCAGCCTTTGGGCCTGCAGCATCTGCTGTGCCTTTTGCTCCTGCAGCCTTGGGGCCTGCGGCCTTCACAGCAGCCTTAGGACCTGCAACTTTCTTCGCACCCTTCTCGCCTGCACCTTTTACAGCTTCTTTCTTAGCACCTTTTACAGCCTCTTTCTTGGCTCCTTTTACGGCTTCTTTCTTGGCAGCCTTTACAGCCTCCTTCTTTGCTTCTTTTACAGCTTCTTTCTTGGCACCTTTTTCAGCACCCTTAACAGCCTCTTTCTTGGCAGCAACCTCGCCATCGTTCATAACTTGAGCGTTTGCTGTAAAGCCCAAAGCAACGAACAACATCATTACAAAAAATTTTGCTTTCATTGTTTAGAATTTTATGTTAATAACTATCGCTTTCGTAACGAGCCGCGAAATTACTAATAAATATTAAATCTCACAATATTATTTCTTCTTTTTTTACAAACAAGGCATCATATTTGGTTAAAAAAGAGGAATTAAGGCTTAAAATGGGGGTAAAACATAGGTTACATAGGCAATAGAGGTGTAAATGTTTTTGTTGTCCTATTTTAATACATCATAATCAATTGACCGGCACCTTCTCTTTATATATACTTGTTATTTTTTCTCCTATTCGTTATTTTTGCTGTAGACATATCACGATATACATATATTATAAATAAGAAAGTTTTTATAAAACCTGACTCAAACAAGACAAATGAGATCGAAACATTAGAATTGGCAGTCTTAAAAGAGCTTAAAACAAGAAATCTAAAAAGCAATGTACGTTTTAATGCTTTAAGAAAAGTAGTGGATTTTATTAAGTTGAAATATGGCAGAAGCATTTCATCTATACCAGTCCAGAAAGCAGAACTGATTGCAGAATATGAAACAGATAAAGAAAAAACATTGAACGGAGCCGAAAAAAGCGTAATAAACGAATTGTATAACCAATTGGATAATATCCGGAATATTGACTAAAAAAACAGCGGAGAAAGCCTAGAAACTTTCTCCGCTTCAGTAGCGAGACCCGGGATTGAACCGGGGACCTCATGATTATGAATCATGCGCTCTAACCAGCTGAGCTATCTCGCCATTGCATTTTTGCGGTGCAAAGATATGTCTATAATTTTTAAATGGCAAATTTTTCATCACTTTTAATTGAAAAAACTTTCAAACTACCCAAACAGCACCATATATTACCACTTCAAAACATAACAAAAATTAAAAAGAGCCATAAATAACGTGTAACAATTGGATTTCTTATTTATATTTCTTAACTTGCGACAAATAACCCATTTAATATACGTTACAATGAGTAAAGAGAAGATATTGCTTGAATATCCTTTAAGGGGTAGCGCTGTTATGATATGGAAATATATCGGCACGACTGCCGGCCTTTCGCCTTGGTTTGCCGATAGAGTGGAGAGTTTTGACCGCACATATAATTTTTACTGGGGAAAGACTGAGAAAAAGACAGCACATCTTGTAGCGCAAAGGAATGGTGTATATGTAAAGTTCAGGTGGGAGGATGAGTCACCAAGCACCTATTTCGAGATGAGGATTTCGTATAACGAGCTGACACGCGAGAACACTCTCGAGGTTACCGATTTTGCCGACAAGGAGGAGATTGAAGACCATAAGGAGTTATGGAACTCACAAATCGAGAACCTGAGAAGGCAATCGGGTATGTAACGGTTGTTTTTTACCTTAATTAATTAAGAAGATAAAGCTTTTTATGCTAAATTTGCACAGGAAACTGTAGCTTAGGTTTCAACCGGCCAGTTTTCCTGTGTTTATTTTTAATGAAAACTATAAAATAACGAGGTAGAACCATTATACAGATATGAAATTTCCAAGGCTTTTCTACATAAAGAAGTTGGACCGTTTCATCATAAAGGCCTTCCTGACAAATATGATGGCTACCTTCTGTATCTGTCTTTTCATCTTCATCATCCAGCTTATGTGGAAATGGATAGATGAATTTGTTGACAAGGGTCTTGACATATCAGTTGTTGCACAATTCTTTATTCTTGGTTCGGTGTCACTCGTTGCAAAGGCACTCCCGTTGGCAATATTACTGGCTGCACTAATGACATTCGGTAATTTCGGAGAGAGATTCGAGCTGCTTGCAATGAAGGCTGCCGGCATCCCGTTGTTGCGCACTATGTTACCGCTCATCGTGTGCTGTGCACTGTTCGGCGGTGTATCGTTCTATTTCCAGAATGTGGTAGCGCCTATGTCGCAACGGAAACTGATGACAATGATGTACTCGATAAAGCAGACATCACCCGAGAGTGACATCCCGGAAAGGAGATTCTATAACAAGATTGAGGGATACAACATATATGTCGAGCATAAGGACAAGAATACCGGAAAGTTATATGATGTCACGATATACGATATGTCGGCAGGTTTTGAAAAGGCTAATATTCTTGTATCCGATTCGGCTATAATAAAGAATACAGCCGACGAAAAGCATATGATACTCACTATGTATTCTGGTGAGCAATTCTCGAACCTCGATGAGCAGGATGTGAAGAAAAAGAATGCTCCCTACCGTCGTGAGACATTTTCAAAGAAAGAGGTTATCATTGAGATGGATGGTGGCTTTGAGATAAAGGATGCCGATTTCCTAAAGGCTAAGGCTGACGGAAAGAATATGAAAGAACTGAAAGTTGCAATAGACTCGCTTAGTACTTCGAACGACAGTATTGCAAGGGACTACCTCAAGCATCTAAAACGAAACAACTACAAGGATAAGGTTGTTTTCAATAATTCTGATTCAATATCGATGGTGAATGATAATATCTACAGTATGAATGTAGATAGTATTTACAATGTCTCCACAAACAAATCGAAGCTTATGTGGAAACGTGATGCCTTGAGAAATATTTCGAGCCTCAAGAATACATACGAAATAAACGGCAGGATAATGCACCAGCTCGATAAGGATCTCAACAAACATAAGATTTCGTGGTGGGAAAAGATTACACTTTCACTCGGGTGTGTTGTATTCCTGCTCATTGGCGCCCCACTCGGTTCAATTGTAAGACGAGGAGGTTTAGGATATCCGGTAGTCATATCGGTAGCGACATTCATCCTTTACTACATTTTGGATACTTCGGGTTCAAAGATGGCAAGCGAGGGTGAGTGGAAAATATGGTTCGGAGCCTGGATGAGTACAATGATACTTGCACCAATGGGTCTTTTCTTCACCTACCAGGCAAACAAGGATTCAGGTATATTGAAGAACGATGCAATAAAGGATTTCTTCAGGAGAATGTTTGCAATATCCGAGAAAAGGCATATTCCGCTCAAAGAGGTCATTATCGACAACCCCGATTACGACAAGTGCAACACTATACTCAAGGAGATATACTGCGAGGCACGCCTGTATAAGATGAGGAACAAGCTGAAACGCCTTCCTACATTCAAAAAAGTCTTCTTCAACGAAAAGGACAATTCATTGGCATTGCTGAACGAAAAGCTTGAAAATGCAGTCGAAGAGTTAAGCAACAGCAGACACAGAAGAATTATCATACAACTAAATGAAATACCTATACTCACACCACGGGCTATCTCATCACCATTCAAGAAGAGATGGAAGAATGTATTGATATTCTTGATATTCCCGCTGAATGCTTTCATTTATGTGCGTTCAATAAGGTTCAGAATAAAACTGCTTATAGACCTTACAAAGGTTGAATCAAAGGTAAAAGAGATTAATCAGATAATTAAAAAGGAAGAACTTATAACAATAAAAGATGGACAAATTTAAATTAAATACTATCGAAGAGGCACTTGAGGATTTCAGAGAGGGTAAATTCCTTATAGTCGTAGATGACGAAGACAGGGAAAACGAAGGCGATTTTATAATTGCTGCCGAGAAGATTACCCCCGATGCTGTCAACTTTATGCTCAAGAACGGTCGTGGAGTATTGTGTGCACCGATAACATTATCGCGTTGCAAGGAGCTCGATCTTACTCCACAGGTAAGCTCCAATACCAGCCTGCTTGGAACACCCTTCACCGTTACAATAGACAAGGTTGAGGGATGCTCTACAGGAGTATCGGCAAACGACCGTGCTGCTACAATAAAGGCACTTGCATCGCCCGACAGCAAGCCCAGTACATTTGCACGACCGGGACACATAAACCCGTTGTATGCTCAGGATAACGGTGTGCTGCGCCGTGCCGGGCACACCGAAGCAAGTATCGACCTTGCACGCCTAGCAGGCCTCTACCCTGCTGCCGCGCTCATTGAGATAATGAATGAGGACGGAACAATGGCACGTATGCCACAGCTCATTGAGATAGCCAAGAAGCATAATCTTAAGATAATATCTATAAAAGACCTTATAGAGTTCAGGCTGAAGCAGGAATCAATCGTGGAGAAGGGCGAGGAGGTTGATATGCCCACCGAACACGGCCATTTCCGACTCATACCGTTCCGCCAGAAATCGAACGGACTGGAGCATATTGCACTTATAAAAGGTGAGTGGGAAGAGGATGAACCGATACTTGTACGTGTACACTCATCCTGTATGACAGGTGACATATTCGGCTCACAGCGCTGCGACTGCGGCTCACAGCTTCACGAGGCTATGAAACTTATTGAAAAGACAGGAAAGGGTGTAATAGTATACCTTAACCAGGAGGGACGCGGAATAGGACTTATGAACAAGATGCGTGCCTACAAATTACAGGAAGAGGGAATGGACACAGTTGATGCAAACCTGTGTCTGGGATTCAAGGCCGATGAGAGAGATTACGGTGTCGGAGCAGAGATACTGCGCAAGATAGGCGTGCATAATATGCGTTTAATCACCAACAACCCTGTAAAGAGAATAGGACTCGAAAGTTACGGACTTAAGATAACAGAGATTGTAGGAATTGAAATAGAACCCAACAGCTACAATTCACGCTACTTGCATACAAAGGCAGAACGTATGGGACACACGCTTCATTTCGAAACAAAGAAGTGAAAAAGGAAAGGTTAAATCTGAAAAATATAACTAACATAATAACAAAATGAACCAATTATCAGACCGCGTAAACCGATTGGCACCATCGGCAACACTGGCAATGTCACAGAAGAGCCAGGAACTTAAATCACAGGGTGTAGATGTTATTAATATGAGTGTCGGCGAGCCCGACTTCAATACCCCCGATGCCATAAAGGCAGTAGCAAAACAGGCTATCGACGACAACTGGTCGCGCTACTCACCTGTACCGGGCTACCCCACTTTGCGAAAGGCTATTGTAGCCAAGCTGAAGAATGAGAACGGACTCGACTTTACCGAGGCACAGATTTCTGTTTCAAATGGTGCAAAGCAGGCTGTCTGCAATGCTATTATGGCACTTGTTAACCCTGGCGATGAGGTTATAGTTCCGGCACCATACTGGGTAAGCTACCCCGATATGGTAAAGCTTGCCGACGGTACACCTGTAATTGTAAGTGCAGGCATTGAGCAGAACTTCAAGATTACAGCCGAACAACTCGAGCAGGCAATTACACCAAAGACTAAGATGCTTATTCTTTGCTCACCCTCTAACCCAACCGGCTCGGTATACACTAAAGAGGAGCTTAAAGGACTTGCCGATGTACTTGCAAAGCATCCTGGTGTATTTGTAGTAGCAGATGAGATATATGAGCACATCAGCTATGTAGGAAAGCACGAAAGCATAGCACAGTTCCCTGAGATAAGAGAGCGTGTAGTAATTATCAACGGTGTATCAAAGGCATACGCAATGACCGGTTGGCGCATAGGTTACCTTGCTGCAGCCGAGTGGATTGTAAAGGGCTGCAACAAACTGCAAGGACAGTATACCAGCGGACCATGCTCAGTATCACAGATGGCATCACTCGAGGCATATACAGGCTCACAGGAACCTGTAGAGGAGATGCGCAAGGCATTCCAGCGTCGTCGTGACCTCATTGTAAAGCTTGCCAAGGAGATTCCAGGTCTTGAGGTAAATGTTCCCGAAGGTGCATTTTATCTCTTCCCAAAATGCAGTTCATTCTATGGAAAGAGCTATAATGGTACAGTCATAAACAATAGCGACGACCTTGCAATGTACCTGTTGACCGAGGCACACGTTGCTGCTGTTGGCGGTACATCGTTCGGTGCACCTGAATGCTTTAGAATGAGTTATGCCACAAGTGACGAGAATATCATCGAGGCTATACGCCGCATAAAGGAAGCGCTTGCCAAGTTGGCGTAATTTTTTATCAATTATAAAAGGGTGTGCGGCAAGTACACCCTTTTATAATAAACATACAGCTGTTGATATACTGTTGAAAACAAATTGAAAAGTTCATTAAAAAAAGTGGTATTCCAATTTTGTTTTTCGGGACAAAAAAATAAGCCGTCGATGTTATTTAAAGACCAAATTATTTCGCCACTTTTTAAGCATTATTTTTCAAGCAAGATATCAACACATTTAAACAATAAAAATATAATTTTCGTCAAAAGAAAAAAGAGTGTTTAGATATGTTTATAACATACTATAAACATTTGAAAGACAATATTTTCAGTTGTTAAGAATTTGTGAATATATTTTAACCTAAAACTAATAACTCCAAAAACAAATTTTACAGCATTTTTTTCTCTACACTATTAACAGGCTTTATTGTTGTTTTTATCTATTTTTATTTTTTAAAAAAGGAGATATATAATATAAAAACGGTTGAAAAGGTGAATAAACGATAATATATATAATAATATGACTATCATAATAACTATACTATTGGCGCTTGCCGTTATATATCTCGACTACAAGGCCTATCGCAAGCTTATTGCCCAACCCCCGCACAGGGCTGTCAAATATTCATTCATAGCAGTTGTGGCAATATCATATCTGATGATACTGCTGACTCCAATCTTTATGTACTTTGTAATAAATGAGGAGAACTGCAGTTATATGATGAAGACATCGATGATATTCCTTACAACCTATCTCCTTCTCTCCATTCCAAGGCTTATATTCTATATATTCTGGTTGCCGACAAAAAGGCGACAATGGATATGGGCAGGTGCTGCCGTATCATCAATCGTTCTCATCACCTTTTTATATTCAGTTTTCATAACCCGTACCGATTACGAGGTTAAACGTGTGCAGATAGCCTATAAGAACCTCCCTGCATCATTCGATGGCTATAAACTTGTGTTCATATCAGATATCCATACAGGCTCTATGATAACTCCAAGTGACGATATATCGGAAATAGTAGGCATTATCAACAGTCTCGGTGCCGATGCGGTACTCTTTGGCGGTGATATAATAAACGTGCACCACTCCGAGCTTTCATCATCGGTACTCAATGAACTTTTGCGTTTAAAAGCCCGTGACGGCGTTTATGCGGTTCTTGGTAATCACGACACCGGCGCGTATATAAAAAACTCAAATAAAGGGAAAAGAGAGGCTAATATAACCAATCTTGTAGCAAAGATGGAAAGTGCCGGTTGGGTGGTTCTTCGCGACAGTACCGAGTATATCTGCCGCGGTAACGATTCCATAGCTATAACCGGTATCGACTATGGTGAAAATCTTCTCGAGTACAAACATTCGATGGATGCAGTGAATGGTGTCAATTTAAACTCGATATATAACAATGTACCCGATTCTGTTTTCAACATCACGATATCACACTTGCCGCAGTTGTGGCATTCGCTGTGTGATGGCGGTTACAGCGACCTCACCCTTTCGGGGCATATACACTCAATGCAGATTAAGATAGCCGGGTTATCACCAGCAGCACTTATGTACGACGAGTGGACAGGACTTTACAGTCGCGAAAAAGGGAAGCTTTACATAAATGATGGAATAGGTTGCGTCGGTTACCTTGCCCGCGTCGGTGCCCGGCCGGAGATAACGGTTATTGAGCTAAAGTGTGAATAAACAAAAACACTCTCCAAAAATTTTGGAGAGTGTTTTTGTTTATGACGGTTTTCATTCTATAATATCTCTATCTTGTAATAAGTATCTTTGTCGCTGCAGCTTCATTGCCTTCGCTGTCGTATACAAGCACGTGGTAGACACCGCTTGCAACCTTCTCGCCGCGAATGTTGCGACCGTTCCAGCTGTATTGTCCGCCGTTTGATTGGCCTTCATTGATTAAATAACCGGCCGCATCGACGATTTTTACATTGCTGTCGAATGTGAGCCCGACGATTGATATATTTCCGTTGTAATCGGCTCTCACAGGGTTAGGATAGGCGTGTATATTATCCTTCTCCAGGCTTTCTGCCGGTGTTGTAGCATTTCCTTTGTAGCTTGCTATTCCCTTGTCAGTTCCAATGAACACTTCGCCTGTTGTGTGGTTTATTGCAATGCTCTCTATGCAGTCCGATGGCAACGGTGAGTTCTCGGTTGTGAAATGGTGAATAGTCTCCTGCCCGTCTGCACTGACAAGGTATATTCCATTATTGTTTGTACCTATCCATTTACGGTTGGCTCCGTCGACCTCAATATCCTTTATGTAGACACCGCTCATAAAATAGTCGGCTAGTCCTGTGCCATCATTGCGTGCTATCTTTATCTGCCTGAAAATACCATCGTTGAAGAACTTTTCCGGGTTGTCTATTACAAATACTCCAATGTTCGTTCCTACCCAAATCTGCCCGTCCCTGTCTTCGGCAATGTCATAAAGCTGGTATATATCGTAGCTTATTCCGTCCTGGTTAGTGAACTTATGTGTCCATTTTCTGGTAATATCATCGCTTGTATCAAAAAATGTGCCGTTGGTCTTTGCGCAGAACAATCCCGGGTCTCCCTGTAAGGCTACAACCCACAGCCATCCGCGTGAGTCTAAATATAGCTCCGACATAGTTGCCATATACTCGATATCCTTATATTCGAGTTGTTGCCAACTGCCGTCCTTCATCAATACCTTTACAATACCTTTCACATCGCTGTTTACACACCACAGGTTGCCTTCATTGTCGAACTGCACACTTGGTACACGGATATATCGGCTTGCTGCAGCGGGGTTTGCTACAGGACTTTCCAACGGGCTGTTAAGATGGTTGTAGTGGTTAATGAATTTTCCGTCACGGAACTCATAGATTCCATATCCGAATGAGCTTGCGAAGAAATGTCCGGGCTCGGTGGGGTCCTCATCTACCGAACATATATTAAGATATTTCAGTCCTGTTACAGTTCTGATTGTATCTTCGGGGAATATAAACCACTCCTGTTTGTTGCAGTCGAACTGCATTATTGTTCCATCGTAGAATGTATTATCGAAATAGTTGATGTTGCCTCCGGCGACAAGCAGCCTGCCGTCACCGGTAGTCTTCATATATTCGCAATAGTTCCTCTTTGGACTGTCGGGGTGAGGATAGTTGGCTGTAACATCTACTTTGTTGTCTGTTATCTTGTATTCAACAACTCCGTCATACCCTTTGCAGTCCCAATATCTTTCACCTTTCTTTGCAGTGTGGAGATTATTTCCGGTATTATATGTAAATATTTTATTATTGCTGTCTATTATTGTTGTCTTGCTTTTCCCTGGTGCAATAATTTCATTACCGTTACTGTATATCCCGTGAAAACTGCTGCTTTTTACAATTGTTTTCAGTTGACCGTCATTAGGGTCTAATGTATTGATACCTGTAGCTTTGTTAAGGCAGTATAGCCTGCCGCCGAGTGTGCATAGCCCTTCGGTCGAATTGTTGTTAAGCTGTTTCCAATTGTTCTTGTCGAGCATATTGTCCGTTATGTTGCAACGGTATACTCCCGAGCTTGTACCGGCATATAATGCATTGTTGAAAAGACAGGTGCTGTATGTGTTCAATCCAAGGTTATATGTGTTGCTGAACTCAAGATTCTCAAGGTCAAGCACTACAATTCCGAATTCGGTCGACAGGTAGGCTGTGCTACCCTGTATATCGATGTTGTTTATTGTCTTTCCAGGCAATATCTTGTTCTTGAAATCGGATATGTTGTACAGTGATTCATCGTCATAGAGTATGTCGATATTGGCATTGCTGTATATTATTATGAGACCATCGATTAACCCGGAGTATCTTATATGGGTTATATCGATATCGCTGAGAGTCGTTATCTTGTCATATACTCTCACCTCGTTGTCACTTGTGTCGTATGAGTATAGTGCTCCCGATGCAAGTACATATACCCTATCGCCTGCCACCTCGCAGTATGTAGCATTGTGGTACGATGGGTAGAGTGTCCACTCGTCGGCCGATGCTGTTGCTTTTGTTGTGAGTAACAGCAGTATAGCAAGCAGTGCCTGTATCTTCTTAATCATATTTTTCTTTTAGGTAATCACTTAACTGCAGGGTAGCACGGTAGCGGTGGCTGATGCTGTTTTTCATTCCGCTGCTCATCTGTGCAAAACTCTCGGAGTGTCCCTCGGGTATGAATATCGGGTCGTATCCGAACCCTGAATTTCCCATCTTGCTGCACGAAATGGTACCTTTCACAATACCGTTGAAGAGCTGCTCCTCCCCCTCTATTATTAACGCGATTACTGTGCGAAATTGTGCGTTGCGGTTGTTTTTCCCTGTTAAATTGTGCAAAAGCTTCTTCATATTAGCCTCTGAATCGCACTCTTCGCCTGCATAACGTGCCGAATATACTCCTGGAGCGCCGTCGAGAGCCTCAACTTCAAGCCCTGTATCGTCGGCAAAGCAGTCGAGTCCATATTTTTCATATACAAACCTTGCCTTTATGAGTGCATTGCCTTCCAATGTATCGGCTGTCTCAGGAATATCATCGTGGCAGTCAATGTCGTTCAAAGAGAGCACCTCTACCCTATCACCGACAATATCCCTTACCTCCTGCAGTTTATGTCTGTTGTTTGTAGCAAATACAAGTTTCATTTCTTTTTTTCAGAATCGTTGATGTGTTCGTTCTTGACTTTTTTAGACTTTGCCTTTATCTTGTCAAAACCAAGACCATATACAGCCATTACCTTTGACTGTGAAATAAGTGCATTGGGGTCAATCTGCTTAATGGCACTCAACAGTTGGTTCGACTGGTTTGCCCGGGCAATTGTGGTAACAACCTTTCCGTCCTTGCCCGAATAGTAACCTACGGAATCGAGCAGAGTGACACCTCGTTTAAGGTAGCGTGTAATGTAATATGCAACCTCGTCATATTTGTTAGTGAATATGAAGAACTGTACAGCCTGGCGGTTGCTGTTAATCATATAATCGAGCGACACGTTTACAATCACAAGGTTTATGAAACCATAGAAAACCTTCTGTAGCTGCAGGTTCTCGGGCGTTATGCCATTCTGTAGTATTCCGGTTTCTTTAACAGGTATGAAGAAATAACTGCTTATGATGATGCAGGCATCGACATAAAGCATTGCACGCCCGAAACTTATATCCTTATACTTGTTTACAATAGCCGCTATTATGTCCACTCCACCGGTGCTTCCGTTGGCAAGGAAGCAGAATGCAATGCCCATTCCAATGAATATAGAACCCACAATACAACTTTCCAGCTGTTTTTCCTTTCCAAGAATATCAACAGCCGTCTGCCAGTCCAAGGTCTTGAAACAGTAATCAAAAAGTTCAAGCATCAATGTCATTACAAGAATAGCGTAAATGGTCTTTATGCAGAACTTCCATCCCAATTGCTGTATAGCTATTATTATAAGCACGATGTTTATGGCAAAGTAGGTATATTGCATAGGCACACCGGTAGCATAGTAAACGATACCGCCGACACCGGTTATACCGCCTGTCACAAATTCGTTCGGTTCCATAAAGAACTTCCAGGTGGAGGCATAAAGCGTAAGACCAATGGTTATCATGATGTAGTTCTTCAACTCACTCATCACGGTCGGTCTGGGGAAAAAATGTCTGCCCATAGTATTACAATCAGATTACAACATTAACAATCTTCTTCGGTACAATGATTACCTTCTTTATCGGCTTTCCGTCGATATATTTCTTGCTGTTCTCGTCGGCCAGCACAGCAGCCTCAATGTCGGCATTTGTCGCATCGGGGGCAAAATCGAGTGTGAAACGTGCCTTTCCATTGAATGAGATAGTGTATTTTATGACATCCTCCTTCAGGTATTCGCTGTTGAATTGTGGCCACTCGGCATCGCACACGGTTGTTGTATGTCCGAGCTTCTCCCACAGTTCCTCGCATATATGCGGTGCGAAAGGTGACAGCACAATTATTATTTTCTCCAGTATTGCACGTTTGTTGCACTTGAGTGATGTGAGTTCGTTTACGCATATCATAAACGCGCTCACTGTTGTGTTGTACGAGAATGCCGGTATATCCTCCGATGTCTTCTTTATAAGCTTGTGGAGCGATTTCAGCTCCTCTTTTGTAGGTTCATCATCGGTGACAATAAGGTTATCGTTCTTGTCGAAGAACATACCCCACAGCTTGCGCAGGAAACGGTGGCAGCCATCGATACCATTGGTATCCCAAGGTTTCGACTGCTCGATGGGGCCAAGGAACATCTCATACATACGCAATGTATCGGCACCATATTTATCGACAATGATATCCGGGTTTACTACGTTGAACATCGTTTTACTCATTTTTTCAATAGCCCAGCCACAGATATATTTTTCATCTTCAAGAATAAATTCGGCAGTTGCGAATTCTGGACGCCACGCTTTGAAAGCCTCTGTATCGAGAATATCATTAGTCACAATATTCACATCTACGTGGAGGGGTGTCACATCATACTGCTTCGCAAGGTTCAGCGATACGAATGTATTTGTGTCCTTTATGCGGTATACGAAATTGCTTCGTCCCTGTATCATACCCTGGTTGATGAGTTTCTGGAACGGCTCTTCCTTCACACTGTAGCCTGTGTCGAACAGGAACATATTCCAGAAGCGAGAGTATATTAGGTGTCCGGTAGCGTGCTCTTTTCCGCCTACATACATATCAACATTCTGCCAATAGCCGTTGGCCTCTTCCGAAACGAGTGCTTTTCCGTTCCTCGGGTCCATATAGCGCAGGTAATATGCGCTTGAACCTGCAAATCCTGGCATTGTGTTTAGTTCGAGCGGGAACACTGTAATGTTGTCTATCTTCTCCTTGCCTGTTATGCAGTTGTTTACAGTGTCCCAAGCCCACATCTTGGCGTGACCCAATGGTGGCTCGCCACTCTCTGTGGGGAGGAATTTCTCAACCTCGGGAAGCTCAAGCGGCAAGCACTCTTCGGGTATCGGGTAAGGAACTCCGTTCTTGTAATAGATGGGGAACGGTTCACCCCAATAGCGCTGACGGCTGAAGATAGCGTCGCGGAGGCGGA
>CALBKR010000018.1 GCA_937896105.1 uncultured Bacteroidales bacterium | reverse complement strand
TCGCTCGCTTATTCGTATATTTGAGATAAACCTCGAATATACTTTCGCTCGCTGCGATAAATAATCAAGTAAACTTGTTATTTGCTTTTGGCTAAGTTTAGCTGCGCTCATTGCGTGTGAAAATGAATTTTCACCCATTCGCTTGCACAACTTTCTCGCTCGTTTATTCGTATATTCGTCTAACGACAGATATACAGCTGCACTCGCTTTGAAAAATAATCAAGTGAACTTGTTATTTCTCGCTCGTTTATTCGTATATTCGCATAAGAAAATATTTGATATGGATAATTCAATACAGGATAGAGTTGAAGGAATGCGCGGTTATATGCGTGCAAACAGCCTCGATGCATTCATTATTGTAAGCAGTGACCCTCATAGCAGTGAGTATGTAGCCGATTGCTGGAAATCACGTGAGTGGATATCAGGTTTCGACGGTTCGGCCGGTACTGTGGTAATTACAGCCGATAGGGCACTGCTGTGGACCGATTCACGCTATTGGCTTGCTGCCGGTAAGTCTTTGGCAGGAACTGGCTATGAATTGATGAAAGATGGTGCTGCCGATACACCTTCAATAACAGCCTGGCTATGCGGAAATCTCCCCCAAGGCTCACGTGTAGGCGTTGACGCCAGTGTCTGCTCAATTGCCGAGACAAAGGCGTGGAACAACGAGCTGTCATCAGCCGGTATAATGCTTGAGGCGGTACCTGACCCCTTTGCCTTTATTTGGGAAGACCGTCCGTCGTTGCCTGCGGGCAAGGTGGATATAATGCCGTTTGAATGCTGTGGAGAAAGGAGTTCTGAAAAACTATTTCGTCTGCGCGAGGCGATGGCATCATCAGGTGCCGACGGTATGCTTGTCACGATGCTCGACGAGGTAGCCTGGCTCACAAACCTGCGCGGTTGTGATGTGGACTATAACCCTGTGTTTGTCGCATATATGCTTGTCACACAAAGCGCAGCTACTCTTTTTGTGCAAAGTGACAAACTTTCATCACTTGTTTGTGAATACCTTGCAGGCGAAGGTATTGCTATTGCCGGTTATGATGCTGTGTGGACGGCTCTTGCAGCATACGATGGCGAGTCTATTTTGTTGCAACCGACACGTTGTAACCGTGCAGTCCTGGAGTATTTGAATGCAGCCTGTTCGCCTCTTTTTGCCGATTCACCCGTCGCGATGATGAAGGCGGTGAAGAATGATGCCGAAATAGCCGGATTCAGGCAGGCAATGCTTAGCGAGGGCATTGCAATGGTAAAGCTTTTGCGATGGTTAAGGCCTGCTGTGGAACAGGGTGGTGTAACCGAACTTGATGTAGACAGCAAACTCACAGAACTGAGGAGCGAGGATGAGAAATTCCGTGGGCTCAGTTTTGCAACAATTGCAGCTTATGGTGCCAATGCCGCCATTGTACATTATGAGCCAACGCCTTCCGATAATGCAATGCTTGCACCGCGTGGCTTCCTGTTGCTCGACTGCGGTGGCCAATACGTTGGCGGTACAACCGACATCACCCGAACAATCCCGCTCGGAGAGCTCACCGCCGAAGAGCGTGAGGATTATACCCGTGTACTCAAAGGACACATATCGCTTGCTATGGCAAAATTCCCCAAAGGCACCTGCGGCACGCAACTCGATGTCCTTGCACGCCAGTGGCTGTGGAGCGAGGGCGAGAACTATCTGCACGGTACAGGTCACGGAGTAGGCCATTTCCTCAATGTTCACGAAGGCCCTCATCAGATAAGGATGAACAATATACCCGCACATCTGTTGCCGGGTATGACCGTGACTAATGAACCCGGGCTTTACAAGGCAGGACGCTTTGGAATACGCATTGAGAACACAATGTTAGTGAAGCATTTCCGCGATACCGAGTTCGGTACATTCTACGAACTGGAGCCGCTGACGCTGTGCCCGATAGATACTGAACCCGTAGTTCCCGAAATTCTCGGTGCCGACGCTACGGCATATCTGAATGCATATAACGCAATGGTGTGCAAAGTGCTGTCACCGCATCTCGATGATGAAGACCGCGAATTCCTTGAGAAGATATCTGCACCGATATAAGATAGCGGATATGAAAAAGGTCTTACTGTTTCTGCTTGTGCCGTTGATTCTCTTCTCCTGTGTCACACAGGAGAGAGTAGAACGTGCTGTGCTGATAGCCCATGCGGGCGGTGAGATAGACAGCTGTATCTACACCAATTCGCGCGAGGCATTGGAACGGGCTGTGGTCAGAGGCTACTCCTTCATTGAATTTGATTTTCAGTTTACCAGCGACAGCGTACTTGTTGCAGCCCATTCGTGGAGCGATTTCAACAAGATGACAGGCTATGCCCATAAAGGTGACAGTGCTCCTTCGTTCAATGAATTCAAGTCGCGCCGCATATATAAGCGCTACACACCATTGAGCGCAAGTGAGATAAACCGCTTTTTCGAGCAGCGCAGCGATATATACCTGGTCACCGATAAGGTCTCCCAGCCCGAGATTTTGGCAAGATATTTCCCAGGCCTAAAGAGCCGGATGGTAGTCGAGGCATTCTCTTATCCGCATTACGCGCAACTCAAAAAAGAAGGATATTTCCGTGTTCTCTACTCCTGTATGGCTGATGACCTTTCGTCTACTATGCTCAAGCATATCTTGTTCCATAGGCTCTTCCGTGGTGAGAGGGTTGAGTGGGTAGCACTGCACACAAGTGGTTTCGATAATAGTATGTTCAGGTTTATCGACAAGCTGAGGCTTTTTAATGTGGCGCTATTTACAGTCGACAGCATTGAGGTTATTCCACCCGAGTTTATCGGAAGGGCAAAGATGATATATACGAATTTTCTACAGCCATAGTCCGTGGCTGTTTTTTTCTTCCATAATAATAGTATAGTTGTCCCTTTTTGCGGTTTTATTTGCTTTTGTGGTTCCTGTTTTTATAAATTTGTTCCAAAATCGAAACGCGATGAGAATAATAAACAATACAGAACACGTGCAGATGTTCAAATTGAGTGCAATGCCACACACTCCCGAACCGATACGATTGAGAAATCTTGTTGTGATTTTCAGTGAATCGGGTGAGGTGGAATTTGAACTCAATTACACGAAATATACTCTCAAGGAGAACGGGTACCTTGTTATAACGCCTCTTGATATACTTTCGTTGAAGGAGCATAGTCACAATCTCGAGGGTACAGTACTCATTTTGCCGGCGGCAGTCTTCTCTCCGCTTATGCGCGGAATGAAGGTTCCTATGTTCAAGCACGTGAAGTTTCGACCGATTACTTATTTAAAAGATAAGTATCTTGACCTTCTCAAACAGATGATTACGATGCTATGGCAATTGAAGGAGATGGTTGAGCCAGATGAGTTTGACAAGATTGCCGGTTTGCAGATTTCATCCCTTGCCATCGTGCAGCAGGATTATTTCAATAAATACATCTCAAACAAAGAAAATTCCTCTGCTCCTGTCCCACGCAAGACAGAGCTGTTTCGCATATTCATAAACAAACTGATAGAGTCCCATTACCTTTCGCGCGAGGTTCTTTTCTATGCAAATGAACTGGGCGTTAGCAGTGGCTATCTGAACGAGATATGCAATGAGGTCTCCAAATACTCGGCAAAGGGGATTATAGATTCCGTCGTTGCAACAAGGCTCAAGTATGAGCTCTCGTACACATCAAAGAGCATACAGGAGCTTGCCGGTGAGTATAATTTCCCAAGCCAATCCTATTTCACGCGCTATTATAAACGTCTTACAGGCAAGACACCAAGTGAATTCCGCAAGGAGCGTCAGTAATAATAGATACAAAAACAGCACTCTGCAAAAAAATACAGCCGCTCTTTCTCTTTTTTGCCCTTTTGTTCTTACCTTTACAATGTGAACAAGGGACATTTCTATTATAACGAATTCGGAGCCTATCTGCGTGGCATCTTCGGCTACAAGGTACAGAAGATAACCATTGATGCAGGCTTTACCTGCCCTAACCGCGACGGAAAGGTGGGCAGGGGAGGGTGTACCTATTGCAATAACCAGACATTCAACCCATCCTATTGCCACAGGCACCGTCCGGTAGGCGAACAGATGAGAGAGGGTATTTCGTTCTTCGCACACAAATATCCCGAGATGAAATATCTTGCCTATTTCCAGGCATACACAAACACGTACGATTCGCTTGAAAATCTCAAGAAACGATATGAAGAGGCATTGCTTGTCGATGGATGTGTAGGTATAGTCATCGGTACCCGTCCCGACTGTATGCCCGATGAACTGCTGTCGTATCTAAAGGAGCTACAGAAGCGTACCTTCGTGCTCGTGGAATATGGTATCGAAAGTACCGATGATGCTACACTCGAGCGCATCAACCGCGGTCACGACTATGCTTGTGCCGTCGATGCTGTCTGCCGCACGGCTGCTGCAGGGATACCCGTAGGCGCCCATATCATTCTTGGTTTGCCTGGAGAGGGGCGCGAACAGATTATGGAACAGGCCCGGATTCTCTCAAAATTACCTTTGACAACGCTCAAACTGCATCAGCTACAGGTGGTAAGGGGCACGCGGATGGCTGTCGAGTATGCCGAGTCGCCAAGCGATTTTCACTTGTTTGCTCTTGAAGATTATATTGAGACTGTTATCGATTATGTCGAGAGGTTGCGCCCCGATATCGTGCTCGAGCGCTTTGCGTCACAGTCGCCGAAGGAACTGCTTGTGGCACCAGACTGGGGCATAAAGAACCACGAACTTGTGGATAAGGTCAAAGCTCGAATGCGTCAGCGCGGAACCTGGCAAGGGAAATTTTACAGGGTGGAGGAATAGCTTTTCTGCAGTTATCTTGCAATCTGCTGTTTAATGTGTTCAAGTATTCCGGCAGTGTCGTCAGGATGGAACCAAGTGATCTCTTTGTCCTTCTGATACCAGGTTACCTGTTTGCGTGAGTAGATGCGTGTGTTCTGCTTGATTTTCTCAATAGCGAAATCGAGTGTCCACTCGCCGTCGAGGTATTTGAATATCTCCTTGTAGCCGACTGTGTTCAATGAGTTGTGATGCTTGAGGTGGGCGAACCGTTTTACCTCATCGACAAGGCCTTGTTCTATCATCATATCGACACGGCGGTTTATCCGCTCGTAAAGATCTTCACGGTCGCGCCTCAAGCCTATCTTTATTATGTTGAACGGTCGCTGTTTCTTGGTGCGTGTACGGAATGAACTGTATTTCTTGCCCGTCATATAACATATTTCAAGCGCATGCATCACGCGTTTTGGGTTCTTTATGTCGGCTTCGCTGTAATATTCCGGGTCGAGCAGGCGCAACTCGGCAGCGAGAGAGTCCAGTCCTTCGTTGTTATATTTCTCGATAACCATTGCCCGCGTCTCGTCATCCACTGTAGGGATGTCGTCGATACCATTGCATACAGCATCGATGTAGAGCATTGAGCCGCCTGTGAGCAGCATTGTAGGGTGGTGGGGAAACTCCTTTTCCAAGATGCCGAGCACCTCTGTCTCATACCGTGCCGCGCTGTAGTAGTCGCCCGGAGCAAGCTGCCCGACAAAGTAGTGTCTGTGTCGGGCAAGCTCCTCTTTGGTCGGCATTGCTGTACCTATCTCCATTCCACGATACATCTGCCGCGAGTCGGCCGATATTATAGGGCATCTGAAATGGTCGGCTATGGCGAAACTTGTAGCCGTCTTTCCGACAGCTGTCGGGCCTATAAGTACAACAAGGTTGTTCATCTTCAATTCTGCCGTTGCGAAGATGAATCAATAGATGTCGTCGATGGAACTGATTTCGGAGATGTCGCCGATACCGTATCCTTCCGGGTCGAGGTCATCCTCGTCATAGCTGTCGCTGCCGTAGAAATCCTCGTTTATGTCCTCCGAAGCTTCTACAATCGGAGCCTTGTTCATCAGCTCGTCGAAATTCAGCATCTGCACTGGCGCATCGCCTACAGATTTAGTGCATACAGCCTGGTCGATATCCTTGCCGAACTCGATTTTGCTCAGCTCCATATAGAAGAAGCGGTCGCCGAGCGGGTCGAACTGGTAAACCAACCTCTGCTTCTCCTCTTCTATTATATCTCCGATAACGGTATCTTCCATAACATAGCTCTCGTCTTCGGACATACCGCCCATATCCTCGAGTGTAATCTCCATTGTCTTTACCCAATTGTCGGTGCAGATGAAGAATGATGTCATCTGGTCATCGGGGTAGTTTACTGACTCGAGTATAGCCTTGTGAAGGTCGAGGAATGTTGCGTCGGAGTCTATTTCGATATCTCTCCTGAAGTTTTCCACCTCATCTGATAAAAGTCTGAACTTGTATACCATAGTCACATCATTTTCCAATAATACCTCTTTCCGACTCCTTCTCTACGAAATTGACAATCTTTTCAATCTCGGGAGTCATTGTCATTGTCTCTTTTATTTTGGCTATGCCGGCAGAGACTGTTCCCTCATACAACAAACGGTAGGCATTGTGTATTTCCGATATTGTTTCGTTCGAGAAGCCGCGTCTACGCAGACCTACAAGGTTGAGACCGCAATAACGTGAAGGTTCCCTTCCTATGATGGCATAAGGAGGGATATCTTTGCTAATCTTGCTGCCTCCCTGTACCATAATGTAGCTGCCGAGGTGCCCGAACTGGTGTACGAGTACGCAAGCGCTGAGTATAGCGAAATCGTCAATGACTACCTCACCGGCAATCTTTGTGGAGTTGCCGATGATGCATCCACTACCGATAACGCAGTCGTGTCCTATATGCGAGTTCTCCATAAAGAGGTTATTGCTGCCTACGACAGTCTTTCCTTTTGATGCTGTTCCGCGGTTGAGGGTTGCATTCTCGCGTATCATATTGTTGTCACCAATCTCCAATGTAGTATCTTCGCCTACGAATTTCAGGTCTTGGGGTATTCCACCCACAACAGCTCCGTGGAATATACGGTTGTTGTTGCCCATTCGTGTTCCGCTCAATACCGACGCGTGTGCCATAATGTGGCAATTGTCGCCGATGACAACATTGTCTTCAATATATACAAACGGTTCTATGGTGCAGTTCTCACCAATTTTTGCGCCCGGATGTATGTGTGCTAACGGACTTATCATATATTTATCCTTTTAAATTATTTATTCTTGATTATCTGGCCTGTAAATGTAGCTTCTGCTACCAGTTTCTCACCCACAAAGACATATCCCTTCATTATCGACAGGCCGTGGCGCAAAGGCGCTTCCTGCTCGACCCTGAAAATGAGTGTGTCGCCGGGAACAACCTTCTTGTGGAACACTATCTTGTCAATCTTTACAAAATAGGTCGAGTATTTTTCGGGTTCATCAAGTTGGTTCAGTACATATAATGCACCGCACTGCGACATTGCTTCAACGAGCAATACGCCGGGCATTACAGGCTCGTCGGGGAAATGACCGGCGAAGAACGGCTCGTTCATAGTCACATTCTTTGTTCCTACAATGTAGTCGGAACCGATTTCGGTAACCTTGTCGACCAACAGCATAGGTATGCGGTGGGGGAGCAGTTCCTTAATCTTCTTTATGTCCATCGCCGGCTCACGGTTGGGGTCGTAGATAGGAGCCTGTATCTGGTGCTCGCGTATCACCTTGCGCATTGCGCGGGCGAATTTGTTGTTGATGGTGTGTCCCGGACAGGTAGCAATAATGCGTCCCTGGAGCGGCTTGCCGATAAGTGCAAGGTCACCGATAATGTCGAGCAACTTGTGGCGTGCAGGCTCGTTGTTCCAGACAAGTGGCTTGTGGTTGAGATAGCCGAGCTTCTTTGCATCCATATGCGGAACGCCGAGCACATCGGTGAGCTGGTCGTACTTCTCCTGTGGCATTTCGCGCTCGTAGATGACAATGGCATTGTCGAGGTCGCCGCCCTTGATTAGCCCCAGGTTCAGCAGTGCCTCAAGTTCACGCACAAAAACGAATGTGCGGCTCGATGCTATCTCATCCTTGAAGAATTCCATATCCTCCAGTGTCGCATATTGGTTGAAGAGGATGTCGCTGTCATAGTGTACAAGGACATTGAGACTGAACTTCTCATCCGGAAGGATGATGATGGAGTTGCCAGTGTTCTCGTCCTTGATCTCTATCTTTGACTTTATTACGAATACATCCTTCTCTGCGTTCTGCTCTTTGAGGCCTATGCGCTCGATGTTCTCTACATAATATTTTGCACTGCCGTCGAGTATCGGGAACTCTGGGCCGTTGACTTGCATCAGGCAGTTGTCGATGCCGAGAGCGAACAGAGCTGCCATTGCGTGCTCCACCGTGCTCACACGTGCTTCGCCCTTTGTGAGCACGGTGCCTCGTGTGGTTTCGGTCACATTTTCGGCTATTGCATCGATTATGGGCTCACCCGGGAGGTCTATGCGCTGAATCTTGTATCCATAGTTCTCTGGCGCAGGGTTGAATGTCACAGTCAGGTGCAAGCCTGTGTGCAATCCTTTTCCGTAGAGGGAAAAGCTGCCGTTGAGTGTCTTTTGTTTGTTCATAGACATTATTGTTTGTTGTTCTTTAATCCTTCGAGTTCCTTGGTCAGTTCCTTGACCTTCTTGTCCAAAGCGGGGAGGCGCTTGAGATATGCCATCACGCGTATATACTCTTTTGCGTCCATTGCCGGCGCTCCAAGCAGGGTTTCTCCTCCCTTGGTACCGCTTATAGTGCCGCATTGTGGTCCTACCGTGGTGCGGTTGCCTATGGTGCTGTGTCCCGAGATGCCGGCCTGGCCGCCGAAGATGCACCATTCGCCAATCTTTGTAGAGCCTGCTACACCAACCTGTGCAGCCATTGCAGTGTGGCTGCCTACCTCGTCGTTATGGGCAATCTGCACAAGGTTGTCAAGCTTGACACCGCTGTGGATTGTTGTGGTGCCCATTGTGGCTCTGTCGATACAGGTATTTGCACCAACCTCTACATTGTCCTCTATGACAACAATTCCGGTCTGTGGAATTTTGTTGTACCCATCGGCAGTAGGGGCGAAACCGAAACCGTCCGCACCAATCACGCATCCGCTATGCAGTATGCAGTCGTTGCCGATGCGGCAGTCGTGATAGACAGTAACGTGTGCATATAGCAGGCAGTTGTTGCCAACCTTTGCTCCGTCACCAATTGAAACACCATCGTGTATGCAACAGTTGTCGCCAATCTCGCAACCTTCGCCAATCACAACAAATGGGGCAATGTAGCAGTTCTCGCCAATCTTTGCACTCTCTGCAATAGAAGCGAGTGAACTTATGCCCTGTTTCTTTGGCTTGCTTGCCTCGTACATCATCATCAGTGTGGCAAGGCTCTGGTAGGCATTGTCCACCTTTATAAGTGTTGCCTGAATGTCGCCCTTTTGTTCGAAGTCACGGTTTACCAACACAACCGATGATTTTGTCGTGTATATATAATCGGTGTATTTGGGGTTGGCCAGGAATGACAGTGCTCCCGGAACGCCCTCTTCAATCTTAGCGAATGTGTACACCTCGGCATTCTCGTTGCCGACAACCTCTCCATTAATGAATGATGCAATCTGTTTTGCAGTGAATTTCATAATTTTGTGCGGTCTTATTCTGTTATATTATTGCGAAGATAATTATTCCGTTCGAATATCACTTCGTTTTTTCAATTAAAATTGCAATGCCACTCACATCTGTTGGCATCAGATGATGTTTCGCTGTTTGAGTTCCTTCTCCATCTGCTGCTGGTAATCGTGAGCTTTTTCTGCTGCAACTGCAGCAAAGTTCTCGCTGCTGTCGGCAAAGATGATGGCACGGCTGGCATTTACAAGCAGGCCGCAGTCATCGTTCATACCATATCGGCACACCTCCTCAAGAGAGCCGCCCTGGGCGCCCACGCCCGGAACAAGCAGGAAATGAGTGGGGACAATGTTGCGTACATTCTCGAACGATTTGCCCTGTGTGGCTCCTACGACATACATCATATTCTCGTCGCTTCCCCATTTCTTGGATGTCTCGAGTACCTTCTCGAAGAGCATTGTGCCGTTCTCGTCCCTTGTGAGCTGGAAATCGTGTGAACCTGGGTTGGATGTGAGCGCGAGAACTATGACCCAACTGCCTTCGTATGCAAGGAATGGCTTTACGCTGTCCTCGCC
>CALBKR010000017.1 GCA_937896105.1 uncultured Bacteroidales bacterium | reverse complement strand
CGCGAGAACCCGAATTCCTCGATAACAAGCGGCTTGTTCAGCTTTTTCGCAATAGCTTGGTGTTCGATAATATATGCGCCGCTCTCCTCACAGGCATATTCAATGTCGCTGTCGGGGTCGGTTCGCTTTGCCCACCCCCAGTTTACAGGCCATATGTGTATTGTAATGTAGTCGATGTTCTCGTCGGCGTGTATCCGCTCAAAAAGTTCAATATCCCATTCACAACCGAATTTTCCTTCGCTTCCTGTTGATACAAGATGGTTGGGGTCGATGCTCTTTATGAGCGCGGCAGCGTGTGCCAGCCACCCTGCAAACTGCTCCTTTACATCGGCGGCAAAGGGGCGTGGCTCGTTGCATAGTTGCCACGCCATAATCGCAGGCTCATCCTTGTAATAACGGCCGGTGATGCTGTTCTTGCGCGATACGATGGCCTTTACATAATCGAAATAGAGTTTTTGTGCCTCTTCGCAACGCGAGAAGTCGGCACAATAGTCGACATAACGGGCATATCCGCCTTCTACATTAGCGTTGGGCGAGTCGCCATAGCCGCACTCCTTCAGGTAAAAGCCATATCCTCCGCTCCAATCCCAGGCGTTGTTGAGGTAGATGACAGCATCCATCCCTCGTTTGTCGAGTTCGGCAATAACAAAGTCGAGTCCCGTGAGCAGGGTATCGTTGAGCACTCCAGGTGCTGTCTGCAGATATGGCTTTGCCGGGTTGGCGAGTGCGCTGCCGGCATCGGGCCCCGAAAGAATTCTCAGGTTTGTCACCCCGATACTTTTCAAACGGTCGAGCTCCCTGCAAAGGCGCTCCCTGTCGCCGCCTTCGCCCTCGGAACCGAGGATAGAGGCGTACCACATATTCGTGCCTATGTAGCGGTACTCTTTGCCATCTTTTATAAAATTGGTGCCTTCACGGGTTATATATCGTGCGGAGTTCTCCTTTGCAGGCTCCTTGCTGCATCCGGTGGCAAGTGTCAAGGCCATAACCAAAAGATAGAATATTGTTTTGTGTGTTTTCATCCTCTGCGTTTTATGTTTCTGCGAAGATAGCAAAAGCTTTTTAAAAAATAACCGCAGAAGTTTTTTTTATGCCGATAAAGTACAACATTTATATTTATAATGTGTAAAAGTTCAAAAAAGTGTTATTGCCATTGCCTTTTTGGCAACAATTTATATCTTTGCACGCTGAATGTTGCATATAAAATCAGAAGAATGGTGCAATGTAGTGCACCGGTGTCCGCAACTGTAGAATTGAAAGATATGGAATTGAAAATAGTAGTGTTGGTGAAGCAGGTGCCCGATACCCGCAACGTGGGTAGCCAGGCAATGAATGAGGACGGCACAATCAACCGTTCGGCATTGCCTGCTGTCTTTAATCCGGATGATTTGAATGCGCTGGAGCAGGCGCTGTTGCTGAAGGATGCAAATCCCGGCAGCAACATAACTGTGATAACGATGGGGCCTGCCCGTGCAGCCGACATCCTGCGAGGGGCTATGTACCGTGGTGCCGATGAGGCTGTGTTGCTAAGCGACCGCGCCTTTGCCGGTGCCGATACCTTGGCAACATCATACGCCCTGTCGATGGCTGTTCGCAAGGTAGGCGCGTACGATGTCGTGTTCTGCGGCCGTCAGGCAATCGATGGCGATACAGCCCAGGTGGGGCCACAGGTGGCACAGATGCTTGGCTTGCCACAGGTGACCTGTGTACGTAGAATATTGTCGTTCGATGCCACGGGGGCTGTGATAGAACGTGCTGTCGATAATGGAACCGAGGTTGTCAAGGCTCCTCTACCGTTGTTGATGACTGTTGACGGTTCTGCGGCATCCTGCCGTCCGCGTAACGCCTACCGTGTACTGCGCTTCCATCGTGCGGCGACACCGCAGGAGCAACAGGCCGATGATTTCAAGTATGCTGCATCCGTTAAGGCCGACCCGGCATTGAACATAAAGGAGTGGAACCTTGAGTATGTGGGCGGTGATGCTTCGCGTTGTGGCCTTGCAGGCTCACCCACAAAGGTTAAAAAGGTTGAGAATATAATCTTCAAGGCAAAGGAGAATAAACGCTACACCTCGTCCGACAATGATGTAAAGGCTCTTGTCGCTGAACTCCTTGCCAACCACACAATTGGATAAGCTATGGATAATATATTGGTTTATTGTGAATTGAATAATGGCGATGTAGCGACTGTCAGTCTTGAACTGCTCAGTGAGGGTCGTCGTCTTGCCGATAAGTTGGGCGTGGGACTCGAGGCTGTTGTCATTGGGCACAATATCGGCAGCGTTGCACGCGAACTCTTCCCCTATGGGGTGGACAAGGTACACGTTTTCGACGATGCCCGTCTTGCCGATTACACAACATTGCCCCAAACATCCATCCTTTGCAAGTTGATAAAGGATGAGGGTTACCAGATATTCCTGCTTGGTGCGACAAACGTAGGCCGTGACCTTGCACCACGCATAACAGCCGAGCTGCATTGGGGCCTTACGGCCGACTGCACTTCGCTTGAGATTGGACCGTTCGAGGACAAGAAGAGCGGTACGGTAATAGAGAACCTGCTCTATCAGAACCGCCCGGCATTCGGTGGAAACATTGTTGCAACAATTGTCAATCCCTATCACCGCCCGCAGATGGCGACGGTGCGCGAAGGCGTGATGAAGAAGGAAATGTGGAGAATGTGATCACAGCGGTGGATAACGTATCTCTTGATATAAAACAAGGAGAATTTATTGCCATATTGGGAC
>CALBKR010000016.1 GCA_937896105.1 uncultured Bacteroidales bacterium | reverse complement strand
ACAAGAGCCTGCAGGAACTGAGACGGAATATCGGCATTGTGTTCCAGGATTTCCAGTTGCTGACCGACAGGGATATACACGACAACCTCGATTTTGTGCTCAAGTGCACGGGGTGGAAGGTGAAAGAACTGCGCGAGGAGCGCATCAAAGAGGTTCTTGAGCTTGTCGGGCTGCCGCAGAAGGGCTACAAGCGTCCGCACGAGCTCTCGGGCGGCGAGCAGCAGCGCATCGTTATTGCCCGTGCGATACTCAACCGCCCGGCATTGCTGCTTGCTGATGAACCGACCGGAAACCTTGACCACGCGACCGGCGAGCACATAATGAATCTCCTGCACTCGATATGCAAGGAGGAGGAGATGGCGGTGCTGATGATTACACACAACGAGCAGTGGCTGACGGATTATCCGGGCACTGTGTACCGTTGTGCGGAGCGCAGGATAACCAAGGAGTGCACCACTGCAATTGCAGGCATCAAATAAACAATGGATAAATAAAAGGATAGATAATATGAAAGTACTGAAATTTGGCGGAACATCAGTCGGCTCGGCCGACCGTATGAAAAATGTTGTGAACCTGATAAATGACGGCGAGACAAAGATTGTTGTGTTGTCGGCAATGTCGGGCACAACGAATTCTCTTATAGAGTTTACTAATTACCTGCGTAACGGGAATGTGAACGGTGCCTGTGAGCACTCGACCTTCCTGCTTACCAAATATATGCAGACAATAAGCGAACTCTACACAACCGATGAGGGCAGGGCTGCGGCAACGAAGAAGATAAATGAGATATTTGCCCATCTTCGCGACCTTGCGCAGCGGCAACTTTCCGATGAACTTGAGAAGGAGATTGTGGCACAAGGCGAGATAATGTCGACCAATATGGTTGCCTTGTATATGCAGGAGCAAGGTATAGATGTCGAGCTGTTGAATGCTCTTGATTTTATGCGCCTTGCCGTGAACGGAGAGCCCGACCTCGAGTACATCCGTGAACATCTGCTTCCTCTGCTCGACAATAACAACGAGAAGCGCATATATATAACACAGGGCTTCATCTGTATGAACCACGAGGGCAGTTACGATAACCTGCAACGTGGTGGCAGCGACTATACAGCAACTCTCATCGGCGCGGCTGTCAATGCGCAGGAGGTGCAGATTTGGACCGATATCGATGGCGTTCACAACAATGACCCACGCGTGGTAGAGAATACCTCACCGGTGCGTAACCTGCATTTCGAGGAGAGTGCGGAGTTAGCATATTTTGGCGCAAAGATACTGCATCCAACATGTATACTGCCTGCAAAACTTACCGGTACACCTGTACGTCTGCTCAATACTATGGATCCAACGGCAGAAGGTACGCGCATTGACAATAACCTCACATGTCCGGGAGAGATAAAGGCGATTGCAGCTAAGGATAACATCACTGCAATAAAGATAAAGAGTGGCCGAATGCTGCTGGCATACGGTTT
>CALBKR010000015.1 GCA_937896105.1 uncultured Bacteroidales bacterium | reverse complement strand
GGACTCGAACCCTCGACCTACGCATTACGAATGCGTTGCTCTACCAACTGAGCTATTTCGGCTTGCCGAAGATTTGATACATTTGTTGCAAAGGTTGTGCAATGCGAAAATGCGGATGCAAAAGTAGAATATTTTGCGATAACTGCCAAATAAAATCTGTAGTTTTTTTGAAACACTATGCTACAGTGTGAAATGTGAAAATTATTTTAAATATAATGGTGGCAGTTGATGTAAAATATGGATTTTTATTTGTAATTTTGCGCGAACAAAAAGTGTCATTGCATTATGTCGAATCTATTTGATAAATGGCTGTCGATGAATTCTCGTTTAGAGGATTTGAAGCAGTATTCTCAAATAAAACGCTCATCGAGTTCGATGCGTAAGCAGCAGTGCCACTTTTTCGCTTTAATGTGTGTTTTTTTAGGTATCCCTTTACAGCCGTCTTTGTCTGTCGCTGTAAGGGGATGTTTTTTATATTGGGCAATTTATAATTGACAATTGACTATTGAAAAGTAATAGGTAATAGTTGGTATAGAAGAAAAAAGTAAAAAAGAAAACAATGGAACCGTTGAATCATGATTGTGGAATCGTAATGATTCGTTTGTTGAAACCGCTGAGCTACTATCAGCAGAAGTACGGAACATGGCAGTATCCGATGCACAAGCTCTATCTCATGATGGAGAAGCAGAAGAACCGTGGCCAGGAGGGTGCCGGTATCGCTTGTGTGAAGATGCACGCAGAGCCTGGCGAGGAGTATATGTTCCGTGAACGTGCACTCGGCTCAAGCGCCATCCCCGAAGTATTCAACACTACATACAAAGGGTATGCCAAAAACTATACCCGCGAACAGATTAACGACCCTGACTTCGCTGCGGTGAACATGCCGTTTGCCGGCGAGCTCTATATGGGTCACTTGCGCTACTCTACCACGGGCAAGAGTGGCATCGCCTATGTGCATCCCTTCCTCCGTCGCAACAACTGGAAGGCTAAGAACCTGGCTCTCTGCGGCAACTTCTCGATGATTAACAACGAGGAGGTATATAACGAACTGATAGAAAAGGGCCAGCATCCGCGTCGTTTTGCCGACAGCTACTTCTTGCTTGAGCACATGGGCCACCGCCTCGACCGTGAGGTGGAGCGTGTGTTTGGCATTGCCGAACTGATGGGCAAGAAGAACCGCGAGATTACCGAATACATAGAAGAGAACCTCGATATGGCCAATGTGCTGCGCACCGCATGTCCCATTTGGGATGGTGGCTACGTGATCGAGGGCGTCACGGGTAGTGGCGAGGCCTTTGCCATACGCGACCCGTGGGGTGTACGTACAGCCTTCTGGTACAAGAACGACGAAGTCATTGTCGTGGCATCGGAACGTCCGGCCATACAGACTGCCATGGATGTGGAGGCCGATGAGGAGCACGAGCTGCTGCCCGGTCAGGCACTGCTCATCAATC
>CALBKR010000014.1 GCA_937896105.1 uncultured Bacteroidales bacterium | reverse complement strand
GTTCCAACAATAACAACAAAAACAATTAAAAGAATATGTATAATTTGGATTATAGTCGATATCTACAACATTTGTATCACCGACAAAAATGGTCTGAGTCGCCCCTTTTGAGGTGTAATTTATATTTTCAGATCTTCTGTCGAGATAACGGGAGGTCTCATTCCGGAGTTGGCTGAGTTCCTCCTCAGACTCCCTCTGAGCCGATAGAACTTTCTGATCTGGAGTATAATAGATGCTGTTGCTGAATCCGGATGGCGAACTTTGGGCTGTTCTGCTCATTGTACCGCATGAGAACAACAGAACGGAACTGACCAATAAAGCAAATAAAATATTGTTTTTCATTTTTACCTCCTTCGTTTAATTTATTTAAAATACAATTTATTTTGTACTTTTGTGGCTTATTAGACAAAAGTATCAAAAATTATTCCAAATATCAAAACGCAGATATGGCAAAAGAGGTTACAAGTAGAGAAGAAAATTATTCTCAGTGGTATAATAATCTGGTAACAAAGGCTGACCTGGCCGAAAATTCGGCAGTTAGAGGCTGTATGGTAATCAAACCTTATGGATATGCAATTTGGGAAAAAATGCAGGCTCAGCTCGATAAAATGTTTAAAGAGACAGGACATGTCAATGCATATTTTCCGCTGTTCATCCCAAAATCATTCTTGAGCAGGGAGGCGGAGCATGTTGAGGGCTTTGCAAAAGAGTGTGCAGTTGTAACACACCATCGTCTGATGACAAATCCAGACGGTCCTGGCGTTGTTGTTGATCCGGAGGCCAAACTTGAGGAGGAGCTTATCGTAAGGCCAACATCTGAGACTATAATCTGGAATACATATAAAAACTGGATTACATCATACAGGGATCTTCCTATCTTGTGCAACCAGTGGGCAAATGTTGTGCGTTGGGAGATGCGTACCCGTCTCTTCTTGCGTACTGCAGAGTTCCTTTGGCAGGAGGGTCACACTGCCCATGCTACAAAAGAGGAGGCAATAGAGGAGACCGAGAGAATGGTTGAGGTGTATGCAAAATTTGCACGCGAGTATATGGCGGTTCCTGTGGTTGTAGGTAAGAAATCTGCAAATGAGAGATTTGCCGGAGCTCTTGATACCTATTGTATAGAGGCCATGATGCAGGATGGAAAGGCTCTCCAGGCCGGTACAAAGCACCCCAACGATATTCCCGATGAGGATCGTGACTTCTACCTCGAGCGCCGTTATCCGGCATTCGGTAACCTTGTTCCACGTGACGTTGCTTCACGTGCTGCCAAGGAGCGTTGCGACAAGGGCTTCGGCGTGAACAACACAGGTTTGGCAGTGTTCCTCGACTTCAAGTATGCTATCCAGCGTCTTGGTGAGGATGTAGTGCGCCAGCGCTACGGTAACCTCTTCGATATGTACGAGGAAATCGCCGATACAAACCCATACAAGGAGCCTATGATGATATTCCCCGCTATCCACTACACAATGGGCGGTATCTGGGTTGACTACGAGTTGCAGACATCGGTTCCCGGCTTGTTCGCTATCGGTGAGGCCAACTTCAGTGACCACGGCGCTAACCGTCTTGGTGCTTCGGCTCTTATGCAGGGTCTTGCCGACGGTTACTTCGTTCTTCCTTATACAATACAGAACTACCTTGCCGACCAGATTCAGGTTCCACGCTTCAGCACCGACCTGCCCGAGTTCGCCGAGGCCGAGAAGGCTGTTACCGACAAGATTGCCAAGCTTATGGCTATCAAGGGTACACGCAGCGTAGACTCTATCCACAAGGAGCTTGGTCTTGTGATGTGGGACAATGTAGGTATGGCACGTACCAAGGAGTCACTTGAGAAAGCTCTCAAGGAGATTGACCGCGTAGAGAAAATCTTCTGGAGCGAGCTTCGTATTCCGGGCGAGGCCGATTCTCTCAACATCGAGCTCGAGAAGGCTCTCCGTCTGCTCGACTTCATTGAGATCGGTCGTCTTATGGCATACGATGCTCTTAACCGTGAGGAGTCCTGCGGCGGTCACTTCCGCGAAGAGCACCAGACCGAAGAGGGTGAGGCTAAGCGCGACGATGAGAACTTCTCATATGTTGCCTGCTGGAAATATACCGGCCAGGGTAAAGAACCCGAACTCCTCAAGGAGGACCTCAACTATCAGTACATCAAGGTACAACAACGTAACTACAAAAACTAATCATCCCTAAATTTGTAAGCAATGGACAAAAATATAAGTTTTACATTGAAGGTATGGCGTCAGAGAGGTCCCAAGGCTAAAGGTGCATTCGAGACCTACCAGATGAAAGATATTCCGGGCGATACCTCATTCCTCGAGATGCTCGACATCCTTAACGAGCAGTTGGTAAACGAGAACAAGGAACCTGTTGTATTTGACCACGACTGCCGCGAGGGTATCTGCGGAATGTGTTCGCTCTATGTGAACGGTCATCCTCACGGCCCTGCTACAGGTGCTACAACATGCCAGCTTTATATGCGCCGTTTCAAGGATGGCGATACAATCACTGTAGAGCCTTGGCGTTCGGCCGGTTTCCCGGTTATCCGCGACCTTATGG
>CALBKR010000013.1 GCA_937896105.1 uncultured Bacteroidales bacterium | reverse complement strand
TAATTGCTGGCGGCATCGTCGAGCTATTGTTCAATTACTTGACCAATACCTTTTTCCCGTTTATGATATATATACCCTTTGTGGGGTTCTCTATCTTTCTGCCTTGCAGGTCGTAAACACCTTTTACCTTTTCGTTTTCACCTTTGACAACACTCGCTAATCGTGACCCGCAGGGCGCAAACTGCGTCTGCGCAGCCTGCGACCTATCACTGCTCGTGCTATCGAAGGTTTATGTGTTTACTTTATATATGTCTTCTTTCCGTTTATGATATAAATACCCTTTGTGGGCTTTTCTATCTTGCGGCCTTGCAAGTCGTAAATACCTTTTACCTTTTCGTTTTCACCTTTCCGTTCGTCAATTCCTGTTGTGTTCTCGTCGGTTGTCTTTAGAATCATATAAATCCCGGTAACCTGGATATATCTGCCGGTATCTATCGAAAGATTGAAGGAAGACTCTTTAGTATTTACCTCCTCGGCTGTGAATGTCAGGCCGTTGGCCTTTGTATACTCCTGTGAAGTTGCGCCTGCTGTAATTGCTGCATTGTAGTTTGTCTTGAAATTGATAGTGTAGCTGATAATTTCAAAATCATCCGGAACCGATATTGTATACTCTGCAGCACGAAGATTCATCGTTGAGGCTCCTACAGTAATTGTGTAGCCCGATGACTTGAGCGTCATTTGTGGCTCAGTATTGTATTTCCACGCCTTGTAGAAACTATTCTCGTTGGTATTGGGGTTCTGCTCATAAGCATATCCGTTGCTGCTGTCTGTTGCAAATTCTTTTTCAACAGTCGTTCCGCCACCACTGCCGCCTGTAGTCCCTTCCGTGAAATTTGCAACATAGTCGTTGTCGCTTGAAGCGACCTTTACAGTGCAACTCTTGTTTGTGCTTACGACTTCGCCTCCTTTTGTCCAGTTTGAGAATGTATAACCGGTGTTTGCAGTGGCTGTGAGCGTTACTGTCGCACCTTGGAGGTATTCCCCGGTGGCACTGCTTGCTGCCGCGCTGCCGTTGATTGATACCGTTCCTGCATTTGCGGGTGAAACCGATGCGTTTACTGTGTATTTTGTCTTGTTAGGGGTGAAATTGAATATAGCATAGTGGTCGGCACCGTCCTTCCAAGAGTAGTTGTCACCAGTAGATGGTGTTATGGCATCAAGTTTAAACCAGCCGTTGCCGTTGCCCTTCCAACCGAAATTGAAATGGAAGTAGTCGTTGGCTGTGTAACCGTCGAGAACAAACATATGACGTGTGTCACCTGTTGCTGAATTGTCCGAAGCATAAGGAATTGGGCAACCGTTGTCTATGCTCTCCTTGATTTTCTCTTCCCAGGAATCCATGGTGAAGTTTGCCTGATACGATGCAGAAACAAGGTTGTAGTTGAAATGCTTATTTGGTTTGTCGGTGCTTTGAGGGTCAGATACAGATGTTTGACTGCTGCCGTATTCAACCATAAAAGAGTGTCCAAGGTGCGACATCAGTTTCGCAACCTCGTTAATCTGCTCTGTGCTCCAATTGCCGTCATAGACCAATGGCATCTTGCTGTAGTCGTATGTTCTGTCTGTAATCTCTACGTAGGTGGGAGCTTGGCAGTTGTATAGTGTTCCTGTTCCGACCTGTGGCCACTCGTGATAGCGCATAATGATAGCGTATGCCGTAGGCACACAACCGGTAAGGGCATTAGTAGAGCCATTGTACGAGGTAAAGCATTGGGTATTGAAAGGATAGTCCTGTCCCCAGGATGCTGTTTCCAAGTAAACCTTGTCACCCATTGCCGTGGCATTGTAGTTGGTCTTCTGCATTGCGCTGCGTGCTGCAGCAGCTTTCTGCGGGTTCTCGGCATTGTACTTGCGGAGAGCTTTTACCTGTGCGTCGATGTCGGTAATATAATCGACAAAGCCCACCGGCAAATTGTTGGTGTCGATTGTGCCCTCGAACGAGTAGCCGATGATGGGGTTCTCCATCTCTTCGCCCGATACAATGACAAATCCTTCACCGCTTGCAGGGGTGAGGATGTGGAATGTGGGCGCGTCGCTGCTGCTCTCGCTTGGGAGGATGCGGCTGTCGGCACTCTTTTTCAATGATGTTGCAGCGGTTGAACGCACTGCTGCGCTTTTCTGCATACAGTTGGAGAAAAAACTGTCGGCAATTTCCTGTGCGCGGTCGGCTGTGATAACCTGTGCCTGTACATTCATAAAAGATATTGTAAGGCAAATGGCCGTTGCCATTGTACGTAGAAGATTTTTCATAGGTGTATATCTTGTCTTTTTTTGTATCCGGTTCTTCATCTCTTGGGGTATACCAATGTACAAAAGTAATAAGATTTTATGTGAACATTGCTTACTTACTGTTATTTATTAGTGCTTCCCGTTGTTTTTGAACTGTACATAAGAAAATCCCTCTCACGGCGCGCCGTGAGAGGGAAACCTGTAAAGTGATGCCCGGTTTATTTGGGCAGTGTAATGCTGTTGAACTGTGAAATTGAGCTTGCTGTGTGCTCGCGCAGCCTGCGACCTATCACTGCTCGTGCTATCGAAGGTTCAACCGCAAGCGTT
>CALBKR010000012.1 GCA_937896105.1 uncultured Bacteroidales bacterium | reverse complement strand
GATGTGACACGCGGCTTGCAGAAGAACGGTACATTCCTGCTGAACACCGTGTGGGAGGGTGAAGAGCTTGCAAAGAACCTGCCCAACAACATAAAGAAATATTTTGCCGACAATAATATCACCGTATACTACATCAACGCGACAAAGATTGCACAGGAAATTGGTTTGGGCAACCGCACGAACACCATTCTGCAGAGTGCATTCTTCCGCATCACACAGGTTATCCCTGTAGACCTCGCTATTGAGCAGATGAAGAAGTTCATCGTGAAATCGTATGGCAAGAAGGGTCAGGATGTCGTTGACAAGAACTACGCGGCTGTTGACCGCGGTGGCGAATACCGCCAGCTGCCTGTCGACCCCAACTGGTCGAAGCTCCCTGCCGATGCCGAGGAGAAGAGGAACGAGCCTGAGTTCATCACAAAGATTGTACGCACCATCAATGCACAGAAGGGTGCAGAGCTGCCCGTTTCGGCATTCAAGGGTCTCGAGGACGGTACCTGGCCTGTAGGAACATCGGCATACGAGAAGCGTGGTGTAAGCGCATTCGTTCCTAAGTGGAATGTAGAGAACTGTATACAGTGTAACCGTTGTGCATTCGTCTGTCCTCACGCAGCTATACGCCCGTTCGTGATGGATGAGAAGGAGGCTGCCGGTATCAATGCCGACAAGATTGAGATGAAGGCTCCGGCGGCTATGAAGGGTATGAACTTCAGGATACAGGTGAGCGTACTCGACTGTCTGGGATGCGGCAACTGTGCCGACATCTGCCCGGGACACCCCAAGACCGGCAAGGCTCTCACAATGGTTCCGCTGGAGGAGGAGATGCACGAGGCTGCAAACTGGGAGTACTGCGTGAAGAACGTGAAGAGCAAGCAGTCGCTTGTAGATGTCAAGAGCAACCCGAAGAACTCGCAGTTCGCGACACCGTTGTTCGAATTCTCGGGCGCTTGCGCGGGCTGTGGCGAGACACCATACGTGAAGCTGCTGACACAGCTCTTCGGTGACCGTCAGGTAATTGCAAACGCAACAGGATGTTCATCTATCTACACCGCATCGGTTCCATCGACACCTTATACAACCAACGAGAAGGGCGAAGGCCCGGCGTGGGGCAACTCACTGTTCGAGGACTTCTGCGAGTTCGGCTTGGGTATGAAGCTCGCCGAGAAGAAGATGCGTGCACGCCTTGAGAGACTGCTCACCGAGATTCAGACATACCGCAGCTGCCCCGAGGAGATGAAGGAGCTTGCACAGAGGTGGATAGACAACAAG
>CALBKR010000011.1 GCA_937896105.1 uncultured Bacteroidales bacterium | reverse complement strand
GTATTCGATTTCATACCCGGATATACAGTGGATGCGGCTTCGGGACGAATATTCTTCCCATCAGTAGAGCCATTCGGCAACTATCTCAAGGCAAAGATAGGAGACGAGGCGCTTGCTGAAAAATATGTATTCCAGGAGCTTTACGACTCTACAAAGACCGTAGCAAAGCAGATTGCCGAGAAGGACAAGTTCTACCTCATCGGTGAGTATACCGGAACTGCAGCGAATGTGATAAACACCGGAGCAACCAACATACCACGCGGTTCGGTGGTTGTCACAGCCGGCGGTGTCACCCTTGTAGAGAACAGCGACTACCAGGTCGATTATGCATCGGGTACGGTAACCATCCTCAACCAGAACATCATCGATGCCGGAACGAATGTGCAGGTATCGCTCGAGAGCAACACAATGTTCAATATGCAGCGCAAGACAGTGCTCGGATTGAACTGGGCATACGATTTCTCGGACGATTTCAAGTTCGGCGGTACGCTTATGTCACTGACCGAAAAGCCCTTGACATCAAAGGTAGATATGGGTTCGGAGCCACTCCGGAATTTCCTTTGGGGCTTTAACCTCTCGTGGAAGAAGCAGAGCCAATGGCTCACGAATATGATTGACCGCCTGCCGCTCATAAGCTGTACCGAACCGTCGTCGATAAGCCTCACCGCAGAGTTTGCAAGGCTCGAGGCCGGCACATCAAAGGAGGTGCAGAGCGAGGCTTCCTACATCGACGATTTCGAGAACACCGAGAACGGCATCGACATATCATCGCCGTCGCAATGGATGCTATCGTCATTGCCATACGGAATGCAATACAGCAACCTCACCAATGATATACGCGTGGGCTACAACCGCGCACGCATTAGCTGGTACACTATCGACCCGCTCTTCACTCGCCGCAGTTCATCGCTCACTCCGGCACACATCAAGAGCGATGTCGAGCAGCTGTCGAACCATTATGTGCGCGAGGTATATGAGCGCGAACTCTACCCGAACAAGGAGTCTACATACGGCGAGTCATCTACTCTCTCGCTGTTCGATGTCACATACTACCCCGACGAGCGTGGTCCCTACAACCTCGACACCGATGTCAACAACGACGGAAAACTCAATGACCCTGCAAAACGTTGGGGCGGTATCACACGACAGCTGACCACAACCGATTTCGAGGGCGCCAACATCCAGTACATCGAGTTCTGGATGCTTGACCCGTTCATATATGAGCAGGCAGGAATGGGCGGTGACCTCTATTTCAACCTCGGCGAGGTGTCTGAGGATATCCTCAAGGACAGCAAGAAGTTCTACGAGAACGGCCTGCCCGCCAACGGCAACAACTACGATTTCGAGGAGACGGTGTGGGGTCGGGTACCAACCACCACAAGCCTTGTTTATGCATTCGACAACAACTCCGAGAGCCGCGACCAGCAGGATACCGGACTCAACGGACTCAACAGCGCCGATGAAGCAGAGCACCCGACATACAAGGCCTACCTTGATGCGATTAAGGGGCGTGTGCGCCAAGAGGTTTATGACAGCATCGCTGCCGACCCGGCAGGCGACAAATACCACTATTTCCGCGGCAGTGACTACGACGCGGCACAGCGCAGCATAATCGAGCGTTACAAATATTTCAACAACAGTGAGGGCAACTCACCCAGCGACTCAGACAGCGACTACAGCAGCGCGGCAAAGACCACACCCGATGTCGAAGATGCCAACCAGGACTTCACAATGGATGAGTATGAGAATTTCTTCCAGTACAGGATTTCCCTGCGCCCCGAGGATATGAAGGTAGGCAGCAACTACATCACCGACAAGCGTACCGTTACCACAAAACTGCGTAACGGCAACACGGAGAGTGTCGACTGGTACAAGTTCCGCATCCCTGTCGACGAGTATGAGAAGGCCGTAGGCTCGATACGCGATTTCACATCGATACGTTTCATAAGGATGTATATGACACAGTTCCAGAAGCCTATCACACTGCGATTTGCAACAATGCAGCTCGTGCGTGGCGACTGGCGCCCCTACTTGCAGCCCATCGCATCGAAAAACAATAGCGCCCCGACAATATCGGGCGAGTTCACCACATCGTCGGTGAGCATCGAGGAACACGGCGACCGCAAGCCTGTAAACTATGTGCTGCCCCCGGGTGTGACCCGTATCATCGACCCCAGCC
This sequence comes from uncultured Bacteroidales bacterium, assembly GCA_937896105.1. The sequence goes on along the minus strand of CALBKR010000011.1, from coordinate 768 downwards.
AGCCACAGTTGCGACAGGACAACGAGCAGGCTCTTGCACTCAATATCAGCAACCTGGGCAGCAAGGAGAGCCGTGCTGTGTACAAGAAGAGCAACCTCGACATACGCCAATATGAGCGTATACAGCTCTTCATTCACGCCGAAGCACCCGAGGTGGATGTTACACAGCTCGCCAGCAACGATATGTCGCTGTTCGTACGTTTCGGTTCCGACTACAAGAGCAACTACTACGAGTATGAGGTACCGCTCACAGTCACTCCTCACGGCTCATACGACGGCAACAGCTCCGCGGCAGCCGCTGTCGTTTGGCCACAGGAGAATATGATAGACATTCCGTTGAGCAGACTCACAGAGATAAAGGTGCGCCGCAACACGCTGCGCAACAGCAATGCCGACGGTGTAACCAACACTACGATATACAGCGAGTACGACAGCGAGACGCCCAAGAACAGAATAAGTATTGTGGGCAGCCCGTCACTGGGACAGATAAAGGTGATGATGATTGGTGTACGCAACAACAGTTCAAGTACAAAATCGGCCATCGTGTGGGTAAACGAGATGCGTCTGATAGGTTTCAACAACAAGAGCGGATGGGCTGCACAGGGTAACCTCAACATAAAGCTGAGCGACCTCGGCTCATTTGCGGCACAGGGAAGGATAGAGACAGCCGGTTTCGGTGGCCTTGAGGAGAAGCTTGCCGCACGCCGCACCGACGACTACTACCGCTACTCGCTCACAGGAACACTCGATTTCGGCCGTCTGTTGCCAC
>CALBKR010000010.1 GCA_937896105.1 uncultured Bacteroidales bacterium | reverse complement strand
AGCTGCGGACGTTTGCCCTCAAGGCCTTCACGCCCCTCGACATTACGGTTAAGCTGGCTGAGCGCCATAATAGGAATATTCAACTCCTTGGCCAAGCCCTTGAGTGCACGCGAGATGGTACTGATTTCCTCCTGACGGTTGCCTTTTCCGGTGTTTGCAGTCATCAACTGCAGATAGTCGATGAATATCATCTTCACGCCGTGCTCACGCACCATACGGCGAGCCTTTGAACGCAACTCGAAAACAGAGAGCTGCGGAGTGTCGTCGATGTAGAGCGGTGCATTCTCAAGAGCTACAATCTTGCTGTCGAGCTGACCCCACTCATAACGTTCGAGCTGACCGCTGCGGATTTTGTCACCCGGTATCTGGCACACGTTACAGATAAGACGCTGCACAAGCTGCACGTTACCCATCTCAAGCGAGAACATACCGCAGGGAATACCCTGGTCAATTGCCATATTTCGTATAAGCGACAGAGCAAAAGCTGTCTTACCCATAGCAGGACGCGCCGCAAGGATGATGAGGTCGGTAGGCTGCCAACCCGACAGCACCTTGTCGAGACGATGATAACCGGTACTCAAGCCACTGATACCGCTGGTATTCTTCGAGGCGGTTATAATCTGGTCATAGGCCTGCTTTATGACAGGGTTTATCTGCGTGTAATCCTTCTGCATATTGTTGCTCGAGATGGAGAACAGCTCCGACTCGGCCTGCTGCATAAGTTCCTGGATATCCTGTGTCTCGTCAAAAGCCTGCACCTGTGTCTTGCTGGTAAAGCGTATGAGGTCGCGCGCCAGCTTCTTCTGCGCAATGATATTCGCGTGATACTCGATGTTCACCGACGACACCACCTTGCTTGTGAGCTGTGCGATATACACGGGGCCGCCCACCTCCTCAAGGTTACCCTTGCTGCGCAAGTACTCGGTAACGGTAAGAATGTCGACCGGACGGTCATTGAGATCCATCTGCAATATCGCCTCGAAGAGCAACTGGTTACGTTTGTCATAGAATGATTCGGGTTTAAGCACTCCGCCCAGACGCCCTATGGCATCGCTGTCAATCATAAGCGCACCGAGCACAGCCTCCTCGAACTCGAGTGCCTGAGGCTGAACGTGACCGTAATCGCTCAACTTTGGTGTTGTATCGGCTGCCTGACGACGAGGCGCCCTTCTTTTTGGTGTGTTCGTTTCTTCCATAGTTTTCCGAAATTCGACCGCAAAGATACACAGAAGCACAAAATAGAAGAGAATAAACAGATGAACCTTTATCAACAAAAAAGCACAAGTTATCAACGGAAAGCGACAACGCGCGGGCAATGCAATCATTATTTTCAAAAAAATTAAACAGTTTCTTAGAAAAGTATTATTTTTGTAAAAGCCAACGAATTAATTATGATTACTTTCCCTAATGCAAAGATAAACCTCGGGCTCGACATTGTCGAAAAGCGCCCCGACGGATACCATAACCGGGAAACGGTCTTCTACCCTATCCCGCTATGCGATATCCTTGAGATAACCGCAACAGACGAAAAAGAGGCTCCCGAATACACCTTCACGATGTACAACGCCTGCTTCGACGGGAGCGACGACGACAACCTTGTAGTAAAGGCGTACAAGGCACTCGCAGCCGACCACAAATTGCCGAAGGTAAAGATATCACTTTACAAGCACATCCCGACCGGTGCAGGCCTCGGTGGCGGCAGTGCCGACGCTGCATTCGCACTAAAGATGCTCAACAGCATTGCAGGGATCGGGCTCACCAACGTGCAGTTGCGCGGATATGCATCGCGCCTTGGTGCCGACTGCGCTTTCTTCATCGACAACACCCCTGCATACGCCACAGGCATCGGCGACATATTGACACCGGCAAAATGCGACATCAGCGGCTATAGTCTTGTACTTGTAAAGCCAGATGTACATATCTCTACAAAGGATGCATACTCATTAGTGACACCGCAAAGGCCAGCAAAGCCACTCGAACAGATATCGCAACAGCCTGTTAGTGAATGGAAAGGCGCAATGAAAAACGATTTCGAGAAGAGCGTTTTTGCAAAATACCCTGAAATGGAAGATATAAAGGAGCGGCTATATTCAATGGGAGCCATATATGCATCTATGTCGGGCAGCGGTTCATCGTTTTTCGGGATATTTAAGCAGGAGCAAGATATCGAGGTGATAAAGAGAGCGTTCCCCGACAAATTCTGCTGGTGTAAAAAGATATAAGCGACAGGTATGGAGAGCAACCTTGATGTTTACATAAGAGCCGGGAAAGAGGGCGACACACAGACCGCCGACAATGCAGCTTTTGCCAAGATGATGCAGACGGCACGCGCCTACAAGGCAGCCGGGCACAACGGCAACAGGCTGCGCATTCATCTTGTGTTGCGTAACAGGGAACTTGCCAACACCCTGCGTAACCTGCCTGTGAGTGATGAACTGGCGGATGACATAGAGCTATATACATACACAAACGAAGATATTCACTCAATGAAGGTTCTCGGCATAGAGCCGGGAGCGACTCCTTTGCTGCTGCAGGAGAGGGTAACATATGAGAGCAACAGGCGGATTCACCTTGTCATCTTCGGTACAGGGCGACAGGCCGAAAGCCTTGCCATACACACGGCATTGGCGCATCACCTGCCGAACTACTGCCGCGACAATGAACTCAGGACAAGGATAACCTGGTTTGCCGATGACAAGGAGCAATTCCACAGTTTCTTCACGCAATACAACAGCCTGCTCGAAAACAGCTACCGCAGAATGGTATACATAAACGGTGATGCTATAAAGGCAGAGACTTTTGCACCGGTATATGCCAATGAGCGCCGCGATTTTGTAGATGTGGAGTGGGAATTCGTCACCGGCAAGAGCTACAGCGAAATTGTACAGTACAAACTGCATCTATGGAGCAATGACGAGGAGCAGATGCTTACCATTGCATTCTGCTACGATGATGACGGGCGCAACCAGAACGAGGCCATAGCCCTGCCCGAGGAGATAAAGAAGAAGGAACACATAATAGTGAGAAGCTGCAATTCCACAGCCATCGACTATCTGCGGCAGTCGAAAAGATACGCCAACATCATACCCTTTGGAAATGACGACGATGAGATATCCGGGCTCGACCGGTATGTAAAGATGGCGCAATACATCAACTTTGCATACTGCTCGATGCGCGACACTCCCGACGAAGACGCCGGCGGCATTACCGTTGCCACACAGGTGCCCACGCAGGAGTCCGTGCAACAGCTCTGGAACAACGGCAGGCTCAATACCGCAAAACGGTGGTCAAATATATACAATGCCTTTGCACTCAATGTAAAGATGCACCTGCTGGGCATACCGCCCGAGAGATGGGATACGCTTTTTGCAATAAGCGAAAGGGATATCGAACAGTTTACCGAGGTGGAACATAACCGTTGGAGTGTCGAAGAGCTGATACTCGGCTACCGCCCGGCAACCAAGGAGCAGCATAATGAAGTTGTGAAAGACCCCG
>CALBKR010000009.1 GCA_937896105.1 uncultured Bacteroidales bacterium | reverse complement strand
CGTTGGCCGACACTTGTTTCGATATTGCGCCATATGTGGGACAAATGTGCACAATACATAAAGAAGATTGGCACTGTGATACTGCTGTCAACGGTTGTTATATGGTTCCTGAGCTACTATCCAAGACCGGAGGGGAGTGAAGAGAACAGAGTACAGAGTACAGAGTACAGAGTACAGAGCGAAGAGAACAGAGTACAGAGTACAGAGTACAGAGAACAAAGTACAGAGTACAGAGTACAGGGCGAAGAGCCGGGAATTAACGAAAACTCTTTCATTGGCAGGCTTGGGCGTGTTGTCGAGCCGGTATTGGCGCCTTTCGGGCAGAACTGGCGCTCGAGTGTGGCAATACTGACAAGCATTCCGGCCAAGGAACTTGTAGTGAGCACATTGGGGGTTCTCTACAGCAGCGATTCCGAGGAAAACATAACAGATGACCTGAAGAGTTCGGGCGACTTTACTCCGCGCTCGGCAGCTGCATTCCTTGTCTTCATTCTGCTGTTCTTCCCCTGCATTGCAACCATTGCCACAATTGCAAAGGAGACAGGCAGCTGGCGCTGGGCAACATTCTCAATAGTATATAACACCGCCGTTGCGTGGATTGCAGCATTCCTCGTGTACACTATCGGCGGATTAGTATAAACAAAAAAACAACAAAGAAAAATGAACAAGAATACAACGACATACAGCCATCGTATGAAGATGGCCGACCTATTGACAAGCGATATTCGCCTGCTATCTATCCTGCAAAGACTCGACATAAAGCTCGGCTTCGGCGAGGCTACAGTTGCCGATGTTTGCGCACGATATGACATATCCACCGAGCTGTTCCTTATGATATGCAACATCTACTCATTCCGCGACTACAGCCCGCAGGTCGACAACCTTACAGAGCAGGACATAAAGAGCGTAACCCGATACCTCAGCGCATCGCATCGCTACTACACCGGCATCTGCTTCCCTTCACTGCACAACAACATACACAGGATGGTGAAGGAACTCGACGACGTAAGCCGCAAGCTCATAGACAAGTTCTACGACGACTATGACAATGAGGTAAGCAACCATTTCAGGTACGAGGAGGAGGTGGTGTTCCCCTACATCGAGCAACTGCTCAACAAGGGAGACGGAA
>CALBKR010000008.1 GCA_937896105.1 uncultured Bacteroidales bacterium | reverse complement strand
AGTATCTTTTAAACCAGCCGTTACATCTACTGATTCTAAAAGAGTATCATCTACAACAACAACATAGTCTGGTTCATAAATGTTGCTATGTATTGTAATTGGTGTGCTACTAATTCTGTTATATGCAGTAAGTGGAGCACCCATTCTTTCAGGCCCATATTCAGGAAATCCTTGAATATATTTACCTGTGTTAAATGCGGCATCAGCTAACAATAATGATGCAGTTTTTGCACCTTGTCCGCCTCTACCATGCCATCTTATTTCTATTAAGTTATCCATTATTTTGCCTCCTTTTTATTTGTTATTTTATGGCTTTAGTATATGTCTAATTTTTAAAGATGTCAAGTGAAATTTGTCGAAAAGGTTTGGATAATATAAACTAGTATAAGAAGGTAAAAAAGTGCTAATAATAAAATTATAAAAAAATTGTATAAAATATAGACAATACATAAAAACTTATGTATAATAAAGTTATATTTTAAGAAAAAATTTTAAGGAGGACAAACAAATGACGAAGAGACACAATAAGGGTATAACACTTATAGCCCTAATAATTACAATAATCGTTTTACTTATTTTAGCAGGAATAAGCATAGCAATGCTAACAGGAGAAAATGGAATTTTAACCCAAGCACAAAATGCAAAAAATGAAATGACAAAAAAAGAGGCAAAAGAAAGAATTACGTTAGAAGTATTGGGAAGTTATGGAACAGACGGAAAAATTGATATAGCGACATTAAAAGCAAATATCGCAAAAAACATCCCAGAAGCAATAGTAGAAGGAGAAGATTATCCATTAACAGTAACATTAAATGGATATAAATTTACAATAACAGCAAATGGAGAAGTAAAGGAAGTAGGCGGTGGAACAGTAACACCAACACCTACACCAACTCCAGAGGTAGGAGATACAAGTGGAGCAAATCACCCAGACTTAAAAACAGGAATGACAGCAGTAACATATAATTTAGACGGAAGTGTAAACACTGTAGCCGATTCTACAAAAAGAGACTGGTATAATTATGCAGAACAAACAGGGACAACAAACACAGATTATAATGAAGAAACAGGAGAATGGGGAACAAGCCACTGGGCAAATGCAGTAACATTAGACGATGCAGATAATATAACTGGATATTATGTATGGATACCAAGATATGCATATAAAATAGATACAAGTGTAACATATACAAGCCAAAGTGGAACAAGTAATAAAATAGATGTAAAATTCATAGGCACAGAAGTAACACAAGAAAGTATAGCAACAAAACTAGGAGATAGTTATGCAGACTATATAGTACACCCAGCATTTACATTTGGAACCAAAACAGAAGAAGGAACAGAAGTACCAAATGAATTATCAGGAATATGGGTAGGAAAATATGAAACATCAGGAACAGCAACCAACCCAACTATATTACCAAATCAAACTGCAGCAACAAAATCAACAATATCAGATTTAAATGTAGCAAAAATGTTTGACATGGCACAAAATGTAATAACAAGTGAGCAAGAGACAAATTTAGATGCACACATGATGAAAAATACAGAATGGGGAGCAGTAGCATATTTAGCACAAAGTCAATATGGAAGAAATGGAACAGAAATAAGTGTAAATCAATGTTCAAAAAAAATAACACAAAATAGCAACCTTATACGTTCGCCATTTCTTAAGACACTGATATACAAACCATTATTCGATACAAATTTTCAACTGCTTTTCATACACTTGTAATTTCATTTTTATTTATAGATATTTGCATAGGAATTGATAAGAAAGGAACCCCACCGGGCAATGCGTCATCAGACCGCAAGCATTAATTCAATAATTAATCCAAAACCCGATTTCCATTTCACATTTACAATCCCACCCCTAATTAGAAACAGAGAAAACACGAAATGTCGATGACGACTCATCTCGATACAAAATGGAATAGATGTTTGGAGATTATACGCGATAATGTCTCCGAAACAACCTTCAACACTTGGTTTGCCGACATCAAGGCGCTCAAGTATGAAGGCAACACTCTCACCATACAGGTGAAGAGCAATTTTGTATACGAGTTCCTTGAGGGCAATTTCGTCGACCTGCTGCGTTCTACCCTGTTCAAGGTAATGGGCAACGGCACACAGCTTATGTACAGCGTACTTACCGACAAAGACAACAACTTGAGTATGGAGGTTGGTACGGAGAGCCACACTGCGCCAGGCAGAGGAACCGCGAACAGCGGCAACAATGCACCGGCAGCGATGCAGCAGGCTGTACAGGAGCTGGACTCTATGCTCATCAGCAGGTACACATTCGACAACTTTGTCGAGGGTGTGAGCAACCGTCTGTCGCGTTCTGTAGCGATAAGTGTTGCCGACAAACCCGGCAGGGCATTCAATCCTCTGTTCATCCACGGTTCATCGGGTGTAGGCAAAACACACCTGATAAACGCAATTGGTGTTAAAATAAAGGAGTTGCACCCCGAGCTGCGCGTGCTGTATGTATCGGCACACCTGTTCCAGGTACAATATACCGACTCGATACTCCAGAAGAACTTCAATGATTTTATGAGATTCTATCAAAGCATTGATGTCCTTATCATTGACGATATTCAGGAGTTTGCCGGTCTGCAAAAGACCCAGAACGCTTTCTTCCATATTTTCAACCATCTGCACTTGAACGGCAAGCAGCTGATTATGACATCGGACCGCTCACCGGCACAACTGCAGGGTATGGAAGAGCGTTTACTGACACGCTTCAAATGGGGTATGACGGCAGAAATAGAAAAGCCCGACCTTGAACTGCGCAAGAACATCCTGCGAAACAAGATTTACAGGGATGGGCTCAAGTTCCCCGAAGAGGTGATATCATACATTGCCGAGAATGTCAATGCAAGTATCCGCGATCTCGAAGGTATCGTTGTGTCCATTATGGCACACTCTACCATAAACAACGCCGACATCGACATCAACCTCGCACGCAGAATACTCGGTGATTTCTCGAACTATGAGAAGAAGGTTATCACCATCGATGACATAATAAAGAAGGTATCGGACTACTACGGCATTGAGGTCAGCGCAATAAATACACGTTCACGTAAACGCGAAGTGGTACTCGTGCGTCAGGTTGCAATGTTCCTGGCAAAGAAGCACCTGGATATGTCCACCTCCAAGATTGGCCAGTACATAGGTAACCGCGACCACGCCACTGTGCTCCACGCCTGCAAGACAATAACGAACCTTGCAGACACTGACAAACAGTTCCGCGTTGAACTTAATGAGATTGACAATTCGCTGCAAAGCGCATAAATAAGACCTGAAGGTTAACGGCAGTGGCCGCGTCAATTGACGCGGCCACTGCCGTTTTTTTATGCACGCTTCCATCTTTGACTGATATGCAAATCAACTGCCTCAACAATAGAGAGCACGTTGTCATAAAAAGAAACACACTATCGCAAATTTCTCCTGTCGATTTTCTTTTTGGAAAACTTTTTACACTTTTAAAAAAGTTATCTCATTTGTTTACAATATGTTAAAAATATTTTTAGAAAACTTTTAATTTACACACAAGTTGCAAAAGAAAATATTTGGTATTTATGAAAATGATTTTTAAATTTGCACTGCTCTTTCGAAGAGCACTTGAAAAACTTATAAACCAAATTCAATTTTCTAAAAAGTGGAACAGAAGCACTACTCCTACGACGAAGCTTTCAAGGCGTCACTCGATTATTTCAATGGCGATGAATTGGCCGCCAGAGTATGGGTCAACAAATATGCTGTAAAGGACTCTTTCGGCAACATCTATGAGAAATCACCCGAGGATATGCATTGGCGTATTGCCAACGAGATTGCAAGGGTTGAAGCAAAGTACGAGAATCCAATGTCGGCGCAGGAAGTTTTTGACCTGCTCGACAAGTTCAGGTACGTAGTGCCATCGGGCAGCCCTATGACCGGTATCGGCAACGACTTCCAGGTAGCATCGCTCTCGAACTGTTTTGTTATCGGAATGGACGGAAAGGCCGACTCGTATGGCGGAATTATCCGTATTGACGAGGAGCAGGTGCAGCTGATGAAACGCCGTGGCGGTGTTGGGCACGACCTTTCGCACATACGCCCCAAGGGCTCGCCTGTTAAGAACTCCGCCCTCACATCGACAGGCCTTGTGCCGTTTATGGAGCGCTACTCGAACTCAACACGCGAGGTTGCCCAGGACGGACGCCGCGGTGCTTTGATGCTGAGCGTATCGATTAAACACCCCGATGCAGAGGCGTTCATAGACGCAAAGATGACCGAAGGTAAGGTTACCGGCGCAAATGTGTCGGTAAAGATTGACGACGACTTTATGAAGGCCGTGACCGAAGCCACACCATACAGGCAACAGTACCCCATCGACTCAAAAGAGCCGATATATACAAAGGAGATTGACGCAGCACAGCTGTGGGGCAAGATTATACATAACGCCTGGAAATCGGCAGAGCCCGGCGTACTCTTCTGGGACACCATAAAACGCGAATCAATTCCGGATTGTTATGCCGACCTCGGTTTCGAGACCGTGTCGACAAACCCGTGCGGCGAGATTCCTCTTTGCCCATACGATTCGTGCAGGCTCATTGCTATCAACCTGTTCTCATATGTCGTGAACCCGTTCACACCCGAGGCCTATTTCGACTATGAACTGTTCAAGGAGCACGTGGCAAAGACCCAGCGCATAATGGATGACATCATCGACCTTGAGCTCGAGAAAATAGAGGCCATCAAGGAGAAAATCGATAGTGACCCAGAAAGCGAGGAGGTAAAGGGCGCCGAGAAGAGACTCTGGGAGAAGATACACCGAAAGAGCAGTATGGGTCGCCGTACAGGCGTGGGAATAACAGCCGAAGGCGATATGCTGGCTGCAATGGGATTGCGCTACGGTACAGAGGATGCAACAGCCTTCTCCGAGGAGATACACAAGACACTTGCCATCGCGGCATACTCATCATCGGTTAACCTTGCAAAGGAGCGTGGCGCGTTCGAGGTATTCGACATCAAGCGCGAGGCAAACAACCCGTTCATCAACCGCCTGAAAGAGGCTTGCCCAAGCCTGTACGAGGAGATGGAGAAGTATGGCCGTCGCAACATTGCCTGCCTCACGATTGCACCTACAGGTACAGTAAGCATAATGACACAGACCACATCGGGTATCGAGCCCGTGTTTATGCCTGTTTACAAACGCCGCAGGAAGGTCAACCCGAACGATCCCGAGGTACACGTTGACTTTACTGACGAAAACGGCGACACATTCGAGGAGTACATCGTCTACCACCACAAGTTCGTGGAGTGGATGAAGAAGAGCGGCATAGACACCACAAAACGCTACTCACAGGTTGAGATAGACAACATTGTAGCACGCTCACCATACGCAAAGGCGACATCGATCGACATCGACTGGGTTGCCAAGGTTGAGATGCAGGGACGAATTCAGAAATGGGTAGACCACTCGATAAGCGTAACCATCAACCTGCCCAACAATGTGGATGAGAAGCTTGTCAACGAGTTGTACATCACTGCTTGGAAATGCGGATGCAAGGGTTGTACGGTGTATCGCGACGGTTCACGCGCAGGTGTCCTTGTATCGACCGACAGCAAGAAAGAGAAGAAGGAGAGCGAGGAGATGAAGCCGACTATAACCGAGGTACGCCCGATTATACTCGAGGCGGATGTAGTCCGTTTCCAGAACAACAAGGAGAAATGGGTAGCATTCATCGGCCTGCTCAACGGAGAGCCATACGAGATATTCACCGGCCAGCAGGACGACGAGGACGGAATTCCATTGCCCAAGAACGTGACACACGGCATCATCATAAAGCACACCAACGAGGATGGCACCAAACGTTACGATTTCCAGTTCGAGAACAAGATTGGATACAAGACCACCATCGAAGGTTTGTCGGAGCGTTTCAACCCCGAGTTCTGGAACTATGCCAAGCTCATATCGGGTGTATTGAGATACAAGATGCCTATTGACCAGGTAATCAAGCTCATATCATCACTTGAACTTGCATCGGACAACATCAACACCTGGAAGAATGGCGTTGAGCGTGCACTGAAACGATACATCAAGGACGGAACATCCACAGCCGAGAAATGCCCGAACTGCAAACAGCAGCTTATCTTCGAGGAGGGCTGCCTGCACTGCCCGGGTTGCGGATACTCAAAATGCGGATAATTGACTGAACGATAGCTGACAAAGAGCCAATAGGCTCTTTGTCGCATTTTTACCCACTGATATGCAGATAGAGAAATACACAATAGAATTGCGTGATGTGCACCTGTATGCACACCACGGAGTGATGCCACAGGAACGCGAAATAGGCGCGTGGTTCACCATCGATATAAAGCTGGATATCGCAAGTTGCAGCGGAGCCGAAAGCGACAGAATTGACGGTACGGTCAACTATGCTGACGTATACGAAATAATACGCGAAGAGATGAAGATTCCTGCAAACCTGCTTGAGAATGTATGCAACAGGATTTCAAGAAAACTGTACGACCGGTTCGGACAGGTTGTTGCAGTAGAGATAACTTTGTGTAAGGACACACCACCAATGGGCGGAGACAGGCTCAAGGCTGCCGTAACACTCTCGAGCAGACGCTGACGCTTCAGCCGTTTTTCAATTTTGCAAGTGCCTGGCGGGCTGCTTTCTGCTGGCTCTCACGCTTTGAAAAGCCGTCGCCCACGCCACACACATTGCCATCGACAACAGCCTCGCTGACAAAATAGACTCCCTCTTTGCGGAGCTCTTCAGAAACTATCCTGAACTCGACATCAAGGTGCTTCTTCTGCCCCCACTCTATGAGACGGCTCTTATAGTTCTTGTCGGACTTTACCACCGACTCAAGATTATCGATACGCGAGAAGACCCTATCGAGCAGAAAACGCCGGCACTGTTTATAACCCTTATCGACATATATTGCCCCGACAAGCGCCTCGAGAGCATTGCCGTATATGTAGTTATTATGCTGATGAGCCACCCCGCAGGCATTGACATACTTGTCGAGCCCTATCTGGAGGGCAAGTTCATTGAGCCGCTCACGACACACGAGGTTGCTGCGTGATTTTGTGAGGAAACCCTCGCGCTCACGGCTGAAATTAGAATATAGATAATCGGCTGTCACAGAACTGATGACCGCATCGCCAAGGAACTCGAGCCGCTCATTGCAGGAGAGTTTCTGCACACCCGAGGTAGAACTGTGCGTCATCGCCATTTCATAGAGTTTGATGTCGCGTGGAACATAGCCAAGGATTGAATATAACAACAAATAAGACTCCCTGTCCTTGTGGGACAGGAGTCTTATCTTGTCTATTGCCTTCCTGAAAAGTCTGTTAGCCTTCAATTTTCTTAAAAGCGACGCTTGCGTTATGGCCACCAAAGCCGAAAGTATTCGACAATGCGACCTTTACATCCCTCTTCTGCGCCTTGTTGAATGTAAAGTTCATACCATAATCTATATCCGGGTCCTCATCACCGTCGGCGTGGTTGATTGTGGGAGGTATCACGCCGTGCTCTATGGCAAGGACTGTGAGTACCGCCTCCAACGCGCCTGCGCCACCAAGAAGATGACCGGTCATTGACTTAGTAGAACTTATATTCAACTTGTAAGCGTGTTCACCAAAAAGGTTCTTGATGGCCTTGGCCTCAGCGATATCACCGGCATATGTCGATGTACCGTGAACATTGATGTAATCGACGCTCTCTATCGGCAAACCGGCCTCATCGAGCGCTGCCTTCATTACGCGGTATGCACCCTCGCCCTCGGGGTGGGGAGCCGTAATGTGATAGGCATCGGCTGTAAGGCCTGTACCGACAATCTCGGCATAGATCTTTGCACCACGTGCCACAGCATGCTCATACTCCTCGAGAACAAGCGAAGCTGCACCCTCGGCCATAACAAAGCCGTCGCGGCTCTTGCTGAACGGACGCGAGGCTCCTTGAGGGTCGTCGTTGCGAACCGACAATGCGTGCATAGCATTGAAAGCACCTACACCGATATTGCATATTGCAGCCTCTGCACCACCGGATATGATAACATCGGCTCTGCCGATACGTATCTGGTCGTAAGCATCGATGAGTGCATTCGAAGAGGAAGCACAAGCCGATGTAGTTACATAGTTGGGGCCTTTAAGACCATATCGTATAGAGATGATACCTGTTGTCATATCCGATATCATCTTTGTTATCAGGAATGGAGAGAAGCGTGGACCGTTCTCCTGATTGAGTGCAAAAGCACGTGTCTCGTCTTCGAGAGCACCAAGCCCACCTATACCTTCACCGAATATCACGCCTACCCTATTGCAGTCGACCTTTTCAAAATCGAGACCGCTGTCATTTATAGCCTCTACAGCAGCTGCCACACCATAATGGGTGTCAGCGTCAACCTTGCGCAAATCGCGCTTGTCCATTCCCACTGTGGGGTCAAAATTCTTGACCTCACAGGCGAATTGGGTCTTGAAGAGGTAGGCATCAAAACGAGTAATAGGTCCTGCGCCACTCACTCCATTGACAGCATTTTCCCACGTTGTGGGAACATCATTGCCAATTGGCGAAACGGCACCAAGACCTGTTACAACAACTCTTCTAAGCTTCATACAGAATTGTTAGAGTGCAGGGAGAAAGAGAATATTACTTCTCGGCAACCTTCTCCTCTACATACTTGACAGCATCACCTACTGTCGCAATCTTCTCAGCCAGATCCTCAGGGATTGAGATACCGAACTCATCCTCGATCTCCATAATAAGCTCTACTCTATCCAAAGAGTCAGCGCTCAGGTCGTTTGTAAAGTTAGCCTCTGAAGTAACCTCTGACTCAGAAACACCGAATTTCTCAATGATGATAGCTTTTACTCTTGATTCAATTTCTGACATAATCGTAAATTTTAAAGATTTATAAATTATCTTTGGTGCAAAAGTATTATAAAATTTAAGAACTGCAAAGAAAGAAGGCAAAAAAAACGCATCAATATTGCACAAAAATTGCAAAATGTGCAAATATCGAGCCAAAACGCTCCTTTTTCGTCAAAATTCCTGGCTTATCTCTATTTTGTAGGCCGATGGTTCACGGCGAAGTTCATAATTATTGCGAAGGTTCTCGAAGTCAGCCGGTGCTTTTCTCAACATCCGCGAATCTTCGAGAGGTGAATATATCGAAAGCAACGCATCAGCCATTGTGGCAGTGCGCACGATCGGTTCTTTTGGCGCAGCAAGCGACAGCTGTGGCAGTTCACCTTTGTAATTGATGTATTTTGCAAAAGCATTTAGAACCATTGATGTAGCATTCATCTTGCCCTCTGCCGAGTATCCTGCGATATGCGGAGTGGCAATATACACCTTATTTAATAAAGAGATATTTATATCGGGCTCATTTTCCCAGACATCAACAGCTGCACAACCGACAGAACCAGCCTCAATGGCACGCAGCAAAGCATTATTATCGACAACAACTCCTCGTGAAGCGTTTATCAGCAGCCTGCAACGTCCGAGAGAGGCAAAAAAAGCCTCATCGGCAAGATGATAACTTTTATATGGGCCATCGGTATTGAGCGTCGGATGGAATGTTATTATATCGCTCTTCTCCGCAATTTCAGCCAGCGAGACAAGCCCCTGCACTCCGGCTGCGGCCTTAGGAGGGTCATTGGCAAGCACCTCCATTCCGGCACTGCGGGCCCAGGCAACGACACGCGAACCTATCTCACCGACACCCACAATGCCGAGAGTTAGCCCCTTTATGTCAGTTCCGTTATCACGCGCCCAAGAATAGACAACCGACTGTACATATTGCAGCACAGCACCGGCATTACACCCGGCTGCATTGACCCACACAATACCATTATCGCAACAATAAGCGGAATCGATATGGTCGTATCCGATTGTAGCAGTGCCAATAAAACGCACATCCGTACCGGCAAGCAATGCTGCATCGCACCTGGTACGGGTGCGTACAAACAGAGCATCGGCACCGAGCAGATTTTCTCTCTTTATAAGAGCCCCTGGCAAAGCCAACACCTCCAAGCCCATATTTTCAAGGGCATCACGCAGGTAAGGAATTTTCTCGTCTATAACAGCCTTCATCACATCACTCTTTATCTGTTGCAAATATAACAACAAACGAGCGAGATAGTCAAAGTTTACTTTGACATTTCACAGCGAGTGCGGAAAATATTCGAGGTTTATCTCAAATATAACAAGCAGCGATGACTTTTCGGCCAAAGTTTTGTAGATATAATTAAATTAATTAGATTTGCATATTGATTGCTGCAGAGCGCACAACACCAGGAATATAAGCATAAAAATAAAATCACATATTATGAAAAAATTCACAGAGATGAGCTGGCCCATCTTCAACGAGGCTATTGCAGACTATCACAAGACAGATAACGTTGACACCCCTATCAACAACCCATATCCTGTTAAAAGTATCGAATACTATCTTTACCTGAAATGTTGGATAGACACCGTGCAGTGGCATTTCGAAGATATCATACGCGACCCGGACATTGACCCGGTGGAGGCACTCACGCTGAAACGTCGCATTGACAAGTCGAACCAGGATCGCACCGACCTCGTCGAGCTCATAGACAGCTATTTCCTCGATATGTACAAGGATGTGAAACCGCTCGAGAACGCCACCATCAACACCGAGAGCCCGGCTTGGGCCGTTGACCGCTACTCAATCCTCTCGCTCAAGATATACCACATGCAGGAGGAGGTCAATCGCAAGGATGTCGACGAGGAGCACCGCGCGAAGTGCCAGGCTAAGCTCGACGTGCTGAACGAGCAGTATAAGGATATGACCACATCGATAGGGCAACTGCTCGACGATATTGCTGCAGGGCGCAAATATATGAAGGTGTACCGACAGATGAAGATGTACAACGACCCTGCACTCAACCCGGTACTTTATGGCACAAAGAAATAAGGGCACGGCAAAAACCGTACTTATAACACGCTTTTCGGCAGTGGGCGACATAGCAATGACAATACCATTGCTGTATTCGCTCAGCGAGAGCTACCCGGAGCACAGGTTCATATTCGTGAGCCGCGAAAGGTTCGGGCAGTTCTTCATAGACAAGCCCGAAAACCTCGATTTCATCGGCATAAACCTCGACAACTATAAAGGCATACGAGGCCTTTACAGGCTGTACCGCGAGTTATCGGCACAAAAGCCCGATATGTTTGCCGACCTTCACGATGTGCTCAGGACAAAAATCCTCCGTACATATTTCAGGCTTTTCGGCGGCGTCAAGGTAAAAAGCATTGATAAAGGGCGCAAAGAGAAGAGGGCGCTCACAAAGGAGAGCAATAGCCAAAAGAGACAACTCAAGAGCACCTTCGAGCGCTACCGCGATGTTTTCACACGACTTGGCTTGCCATTTAAGCCGCAATTCGTTTCACTGTTCAAAGAGGGCAAAGGGAGCATCGAAGAGTTCTACACGACGCTGCCGCACAAAGGCGACGACCGATGGGTCGGCATCGCCCCCTTTGCGCGTCACAAGGGGAAAATCTATCCATTGGAAAAGATGGAGAAGGTCGTGGAAATATTGTCAGGAGAGGAGAAGATAAAGCTGCTTTTCTTCGGCAACGGCCCCGAAGAGGAGAAAATCATCAACAACTGGTGCAACAGATACCCCAACACCATCTCATTCATAGGGAAAAGCAATTTCAATGGTGAACTGCGCCTGATAAGCCACCTTGATGCAATGGTATGTATGGACTCGGCAAATATGCATATGGCATCACTCGCCGGGGTACCGGCGATATCCATCTGGGGTGCGACATCACCGCTCGCAGGGTTCCTTGGCTGGCAACAGCGCAGAGAGGATTGCATTGAATTGCCGCTCGAATGCCGCCCCTGCTCAATATTCGGCAACAAGCCCTGCCGGTTCGGCGATTACAGATGTATGAACATTGCGCCGCAGATTGTTGCAGAGAAGATTATAGCAAGAATAGAGATGAAATAACAAAAAACGAGCGCAATGGGACAGTCTGTTACCGACAAGGGAAAAGACCCGATGGGAAGGGCGATTTTCGACTATTACCACACCCGGAAAGCCGGCAAATTACGCGTTCTATCCTCGATGTTCTACGAGGACGAAATTCCTGTACCCACATTGTTCCGCACGTTTGACGAGATGCCCGTACAGGAACAGAAGGCAATAGAGCTGTGCCGTGGACGCGTGCTCGATGTCGGTGCCGGTTCGGGCTGCCATAGCATTGTCCTCAAAGAGCGGGGACTCGATGTAACAGCCATTGACATTTCAGAGCTATCCGTCGAGGTAATGAAGGACAGAGGACTCGACGCACGCAACATAAATTTCTTTGACGAGACATTCGCCGAACGGTTCGACACCATTCTCCTGGCGATGAACGGGATTGGCATCGTCGGCAAGACAGAGCGCCTGCCCGAGTTTTTCCGCAGCATCAAGAGGCTGTTGACACAGGGCGGACAGGTTCTGCTCGATTCATCGGACATAAGGTATGTATTTATGGACGATGATGGAGTGATGGATATAGACCTCGCGGCCGGATACTATGGCGAGATAGACTACAAGATGCGCTACAAGAACATCACAGGAGAGCCGTTCGACTGGCTATACATCGATTTCGACACCCTGTCGATGTATGCCGAAGAACACGGCTTCAAATGCGAAAAATGCATAGACGGGGAGCACTACGACTACCTTGCACGCATCATAGCCAAGTAATAAAACTATAATAAAATATCTTTACAGCAGTATTTTCAAGGAGCAAAAGCGCTTGTTTAAGATAACATTTTTTAATACCTTTGCAATAAAGGAGATACAGCGATTTGCTACCGCACAGCATCTCCACCAAGCCGTAAACACGGCACACCGCACAACAACAAACACCTAAAAACTTAAGTGTCAACGCTTTGCATAACACTTGAGGAGCCAGAGGTATGCCATATTGCTTTCAAATAACAAATAAACAACACTATCCGACAAAGTGGAAAAAGACAATGCCGCCGTTTGGTTTGCAATGAGCGCTCCCTACCGTCGAGAACTCATTGCCAAGGAATTTCTCGACAAGAAAGGTATTGAGTGTTTTGTGCCGATGAAACAGATGCTTGTCGAAAAAAGCAGCGGCATAAAGACCCGCCAGCTGGTACCGGCAATACACAACTTGATTTTTGTCCACACCAGCAAGGAGAGAATCAAAGAATTGAAACAGGGTGTCAATTTCCTGCAATACCGTACCAAGCCCGAGGGCGGAAGAAACACTCCTATCATTGTTCCAGACCGCCAGATGCAGCAATTCATCGCCATTACACAGGCCGGCAATGAGAATATCACATACCTGCGCCCTGAAGAGGTCGACATTGCCAAAGGAACAAAGATACGTATTCACGGTGGCACATTCGACGGACTTGAAGGATATTTTGTAAAGATACAGGGAAGACGAAACCGACGTGTTGTAATGCTAATCGAAGGGGTAACAGCCGTCGCACTCACCGAAATAAGCACAGATTTCATTGAAATCGTCAAATAAAAAGGCATAAATCTATATTTAAAATTTTATTGATAAAATATATTTACACGCAAGCACGCGTGATTTATTTATACGCGCACGCGAACACGAGAAAGAGATATTAAAATTAAAAACATATAGAGATGAAAAAAATCATTCCGGCATTGCTTATGCTGCTTTTGGCAGTATCGTGCAGCACACAGAAGAAAGTACCCTATTTTCAGGATCTAAATGATGGCGGGAGTGTGAAAATCGCAGCACCGCAAGATATAAAACTGAAGGTGGGCGACCAGTTCACCATCCACGTAAACAGTAAGGACAAGGAGCTTACACGTCCTTTCAACCTGGAGCGTTCAACAACGAACAACAGTGGCAGCGACACACGCTTGGCATACACCGTAGACGAGAAGGGATACATCGATTTCCCTACTTTGGGTGAGATTTATGTCGAGGGCAAGACACGAGATGAGGTGGCCAAGCACATAAAGAAGATTATCCTTGAACAGAAGCTGGTTCTTGACCCCGTTGTCATTGTCGGGTTCTACAACCAGCAGGTGTCGGTAATCGGTGAAGTAAACAAGCCTGGGAAATACGATATCAACAAAGACCGTTTCACAGTCCTCGATGCACTGAGCCTTGCCGGTGACCTCACCATCCAGGGTAAAAGAGAGAATATAACCGTGTTACGCGAAGAATATGGTGTACAGAAGGCATACACACTCAACCTTAACGACGCTGCACAGTTCCACGCATCACCGGCATTCTACCTGCAGCAAAATGATATTGTATATATCGAGCCCAACACCACAAAGGCCGGACAGGCATCGATAAACGGAAACACCTTGCGCTCCACATCCTTCTGGATGTCCCTGGCATCACTTGTACTCACAGTCGTAACATTTGTAACCCGTTTCTAAATGACGAATCGATAATGGCAACCAACAAATCACAAAAAAAGAAGAACGAAAACATCATTCCCATTAGGGACCTGATATTCCACTGCATCAAAAGATGGTATTGGTTTGTCATATCCCTGACCATTGCAGTGGGCTTTGCTGTATACAAAATAAAATCCACACCGCCACAATATATGCGCTTTGCCGAGATTCTCATCAAGGAAAGCGACCAGCAAGGCGGTGGAGGCACTGGCAGCACATTCAAAGAGCTCGGCAGTTCGCGCAGTACCGCCGAAGCCGCAAACGAAATTTTAGCCCTGCAATCGGTAGAGACAATGAAAGAGGCTATTCGCCGCCTTGGGCTTGAGATTGAATTCAAAGGAGAAGGAACATTCTACGACGGTATTATTTATGTCGACAAGCCACTGAAGATAAAGACACCCGGGTTACGTGAAAAAGACGCGGCAGGTTTCATTGCCGTCATAACATCGGACAGCACTGTTGCCTTGAGTAAATTCACCCTAAATGGCGAGAATTTGGACGGTGGCAAAGTCGTTGCTGCGATTGGGAAAACCACTACAACCCCATTAGGTGAAATTTACATTGAAGGTACTGCTTCACTCCAGATGTTCAAAGGCAAAGAACTGCAGATAGAGAAACACGACATTGACAGGTTGGCAAACTATTTCTGCAGTAACCTGAGTGCAGGACTTGCAAATGAAGAGACAAGCGTTGTCAGACTCAGCATAAAGGATGTCTCTACGACCCGTGCCACAGACATACTAAGGAACATCTTAGATATCTACAACGAGAAATGGGTCGAGGAGAGCAACTACACCATACTCAAGACTGCAGAGTTCATCAAGGGACGCGCCGATGACATCAAACGCGAGCTTGAAGCCATAGACAAGGATATAGCAAAGTTCCGCGGCGACAACAAATTGTCAAGAAGCACTACTCAAACGCTTATTAAAGAGGCTGAAGGCAGTAAAGAGAACGAGCAGTTGCTGACACTCGAGAACCAGCTCGAACTTGCAAACTTCATAAAGGCTTATATGTCCCAGAACGGCAGCAAGGAGATAATACCGGCCAACACCGGAATTGCAGCCAGTAGTGTGGAGACGCTTATCGGGAATTACAACACAAAGTTACTCGAGCGCAACAGGCTTGCAGCCAACAGCAGCGAGAACAGCCCAGTAGTAAAGGACTACGACAAGGACATCGAAGCAATGTATACCGGTATACAGACTGCAATCGAGAGCCACATAAAGGATATTGAAAGGCAAATAGCAGAAACCGGCAAGGAGATTGAGAGCAGCAGAACAAGAATTACCACGACGACATACAGCGAAAAGGAGCTTCAGACCCTTATCCGCCAGCAGAAAGTCAAGAACGCGCTCTATCTGTTCCTGTTGCAGAAACTCGAAGAGACAGAACTTTCAAAAGAGTTCTCAGCATCGAACAACCGCATACTCATTCCACCCACAGGCAGCAATATACCCGTTGAGCCGCAGAAGAAACCGATAATGATGCTTTCTGTCATTTTAGGAGTTCTTATCCCATTGACTATCATTTTCATCCGTGAAATAACGAACAAAAAGGTACGTGGTCGCCGCGACCTTGAAAATATAGACATTCCATTGGTTGGAGAAATCCCCTTGCACAAGACCAAAAATAAGGTACTTGCAAAAAAGGACAAGAAGGGACTCATTGTCAAAAGTGGCAGCCGCAATATCATAAACGAAGCCTTTAGGGTTATGCGTACCAACTTCGAGTTTATGGACGACAAGGAGAGGCTAAGCAGTGTTATCCTCACCACCTCGTTCAACCCGGGCAGCGGCAAGACATTTTTAACGATGAACCTTGGTGCCTCACTTGCCATAAAAGGAGCAAAAGTACTTGTCATCGATGGAGACCTGCGCCGCGCATCGGCATCGGAGTATGTACAGGCAGTTTCAATGGGTCTTAGCGATTACCTATCGGGTGGTACAACCAATGTTGAGGAGATTATAACAACCGATACCGGTTGCGACAACTACGCCGGTATCATTTTCTTTTACAGCGATCCACAGGGCCGGATCGTAGACCCTTCGCGCTGTGTAACGGAC
>CALBKR010000007.1 GCA_937896105.1 uncultured Bacteroidales bacterium | reverse complement strand
TGCAGAGCCACGACGAGATTCTCGACCTTCTTGGCTACACATATGCAAAGCACTACATCGAGCCAAAGGAGTACACTGCTGCCGAAACAGCGATTATGAAGGCCGAAGAGATACTCGCAGCAAGCATTCGCGACGGCGTGGGCTACCCTGCATCAGAACTTTACGATGCACTGCAGAATGCCCTTTCAGCAGTTGAAGGCGACGATGTGACAGCACTCACAGCAGCTATTGAAGCCTACAAGAACGCACCTATCAAACAGCCAGAGGCCGGAAAGACCTATCAGATAGTTTCGGCATCAACATACTACAAGCGCCAGTATGCAGGCTCAACAATGTATGCAAGCGGCAATGGCGTACGTTTCCACTACACCCCACAGGTTGAGCCCGAGGAGCTGTGGCAGTTCGAGGCAAGCAACGGCGGTTATATAATGAGGAACCTCTACAACGGCAAGGCTGTAACAATGCCAAGCTACAACACAGCAGTTACAACAGCCGACAACGGGACTGCCATTAGAATTGACAAGGCAACAATAGCATCACGCGATGTAACATTTGTTCCCGGCGCTGTGACAATATCGGCTGTCAACGGTTACAATTCAGCAATGACAGGCAGTGTAAAACGTTTGAGCGCAGAGCCATCGGGCAATGTCTATGCAAAGGACGAGGCTGCACTCTGCTACAACGGCACTTGGAAATTTGTCGAAGTCACAGACTTTACAGCCCAGCTTGCAGGCCTTGTAAAGAAATGCGAGCTTATAGCACTGAATGCGAAGCCCGGCAAGGTTGGAGAGCCTACAAAAGAGGCTCTTGAGTACCTTCTGAGCAACGTTACAAATCCTGCCGGGGCAGCTGTTTCAGAGGGCGGTGTTACCGAGCAGCAGTATAATGCATACGTTGCACTCTACCATCAGTTTATGATGATGCCACGCGCAACAATAGCCGATGCCATTGACACCGGTGTATACTACTACATACGCAACGCATATTTCACAAACTACTATGCAGCGCTGAACAGCAGCAACAACCGTGTTGAGCCAAAGACAAAGGGTAACACCGACAACTACCTATGGAGCCTTGTAAAGAACAACGACGGTACAGTATACATCTACAACAAGGCTAACGGAAAGGCGGCATACATCAACAGCAATGCTGTAGACCAGCCCCTGTATGTAGGTCGTGATTATGCGTGGACACTTAAGGAGACAACCACCGACACTGGCAGCAAGGGTATTGCAATTATCGCAGGTGACGGTGAGCACGGCTGGTACACAAACCCCGATGCTTGGGGCTACGTACTCACAAAGCCATACACCTGGGGCGCAAGCGTGTGGACACTGGAAAAATCGGCTGTTGATGTAGAGACAGGAATTGAGGAGATAACAGAGCAAAGAGCAAAGAGCAAAGGTTTTTACGACCTGCAAGGCCGAAATATAGAGAACCCCACAAAGGGAATTTATATCATTGATGGCAAAAAAATATTATTAAAGTAAACAACTGAACCTTCGATAATACGAGCAGTGATAGGTCGCAGGCAGCGCAGACACAGTTTGCGCCCTGCGGGTCACGATTAGCGAGTGTTGTCAAAGGTTTTTACGACCTGCAAGGGAACCCCACAAAGGGATTTTATATCATTGATGGCAAAAAAATATTATTAAAGTAAACAACTGAACCTTCGAT
>CALBKR010000006.1 GCA_937896105.1 uncultured Bacteroidales bacterium | reverse complement strand
CATTCATTGAACCAGCTGTATTCATTTACTCTTCGGTGAGCGTACCTGTGATATAATGGTCGCGCACAAATGTCTTAGGTGCTGCAAACAGGTACACATCGCGGTGTATACCGCTCATATGCCACATATCCTGGCCTTCGATATAAGAAGCATCACTCCAACGGATTACCTGCACGCAGACATTGTTCTTGCCTTCGCGAACGTGCGCTGTTACATCAAACTCGGCATCGTTGTTGCCACTCTGCGTATAACCGACATATTTGCCGTTCATCCACACGAAAGCAGCACCATATATACCGTCGAAATGCAGAAAGACTCGTTTGTTGCCCCACGCAACCGGCAGGTCAAAATCGCGTCGGTATGATGCCACAGAGTTTATCAGCCCCGCTTTCATCTCAATCTTTGGGGGATTGTTGTTAAAGGCATATTCCACATTTATATATAAAGGGTCGCCATAACCTTTCATTTCAAGGCAGGACGGAACACTTATGGTATCCCAAGCTGAGACATCCACATTATCGCCCCAGAAGGCATCCTTGCCCGGACGTTCGGCAGGCGTCTCTACCCAATTGAGGCTCCACACGCCATTGAGGCTGAGATACTCTGCATTCTCGGGTTCAACCCACGGTAGGGCATAACGCTCGTCTCTTTTCATTGCAGCGACCGAAGCATATGGCATATATGTCGCACGTCCCGGCTCCTTGTTCTCCTCGAAGAAAGTCTCATCCTCCCACACATTTGGCATAGGCACATCATCGGGATATACCTGTACAAGTTCGAAAAGGGAACCGCTGCTATATCCATTGGCCATTGACAAGTTCTGTCCGCTGGCTTTCATACCATACCAGGTGGTGGTTGTCTTTGCATTGATGCGGTACACGCCTTTTTCACCCTCAACCGGAATGAACTGCAGTTGCTGGTTCACATTGCCATACGAAGGATCCCACAAAAGAGGATAGTTCTTTCCGCCCAAGGAGACATCGACGGCCTTGCCAAAATAGGGGTTATAGAACTGGCAATATTCCACTCCGCTTGCATTGCGGCGCAACTGCCATACAAAATTGGATTTCTCATTCTCTTTGTATTCGTCAAGATATATCCTCGCATCGTTCACATTATTTCCACGTGTATTCAAAGCTTTTCCGCTCGATTTATCACGGATTATGAAATAACGCCCCATCACAGGAAGATTCTCTATCTTATTGCTCTTGATGTATTCCAAGCGGAAAAATGTAGATTCACCATCTGCATCCTTCACCATAACAAGCGAAGCATCACCCTGCACCTGTAACGCCAATGAACGGTCGTTCTTGCATAGAAGCTGTACAATACCGTCGGTTGCATTTACGACATTCACGTAGAAAGCCTGATTGTCGCTACACGTTCCTTCCCATTGCAACAGCCTGCCGGGGTTGCTTGTCATATCGGCAGCCTGCCCATAGTTATCGTTATATAGAGTGAACAGCGGCTCCTTATTCGAGAGTGAGACGAATGTCCACTCCTGGCCTTGCGATGCGATGTTCACATCGGCTACACTCAGATACTCGTTATGGACAGCCACATCACCATTCGTAAAGGCCTTGCCGGTAGCCACATTCACAATACGATAGACACCGCCGTCTACCGGAAATGTAGCTGCAAAGGCCGCATAGAACGAACAGACAAAGAGCACGAACGCTCCAAAAAATCTTTTTTTCATATCTAAAAACATTATTATTGCTAATCTGATTGCGACATCACATAATGCCGCATATTAATAAATGCAAAAATAAAAAGAATTTCGCGTACTGCAAGATTTAATCATATAAAAACGCCCTGTACTATTTTTTAATACAAATTAATTGTGCAATTGAATATTTAAGAGTAAATTTGCAAAAATAGTGCATAACCAGCACAAAATTTATATTTATACAATTTGACACAAACAAAAAACTATAATGATGAAAAGAAGCATAGCAATTATGGCAGCAATGTTGATGACCGGCGCAGCCACTGCCGCAACCGACGGCAACCAGACTGCAGAGCCGATAGGAAAATCGGATATCACAATTGAGGGCGGTTTGATGACACCCGAGGCTTTGTGGGCAATGGGCCGCATTGGCGAGGTAAGTGTATCGCCAAGCGCAAAGGAGATTGTATATGGTGTAAGCTACTACAGTGTAGAGCAGAACAAAAGCCACCACACACTCAACATAATGAATGCCGACGGCAGCAACAGTACAAAGCTGACAACTACTGCCGACAACGAGACAAGCGCAGCCTGGATAAAGGGCGGCACAAAGATTGCATTCCTTTCAAATGCAAGCGGCAGCAGCCAGGTGTGGGAGATGAACCCAGACGGCACAGGGCGCAGACAGCTCACAAACGACGCAAGCGATATCGAGGGTTTCCTCTTCTCGCCCGACGAGAGCAAGGTAATCCTGATTAAGCGCATCAAGACAAAGCCCACAACCGCCGATGTACACCCCGACCTTCCTATGGCAAAGGGTTTC
>CALBKR010000005.1 GCA_937896105.1 uncultured Bacteroidales bacterium | reverse complement strand
TCATCGAGCAAAGACGCCTGGTTCTGGGCGAAATACCCTATCTGCACATTGTGCCCAAGCTGCAACGAGCCTTCGTGCTCAAGCTCCTTCATTATACATTTTACAAGCGTTGACTTGCCCTCGCCGTTGCGCCCTACAAATGCCACCTTGTTACCGCGTTCTATGGTCAGCGTGGCGCCCGAGAAGATTCTCTTCTCGCCAAAGGCCTTCCCCACGCCATCCATTATCACCGGATACTGCCCCGAGCGTGGCGATGGCGGAAACTTAAGCCTGAGAGCCGATGTATCCTCCTCGTCGACCTCAATGATCTCAAGTTTCTCAAGCATCTTCACACGGCTCTGTACCTGCAGGGTCTTTGAATATGTCCCCTTGAAACGCTCGATGAAATCCTTGGTCTCCTGTATCATCTTCTGCTGCTCCTCCCACTGCTTCATCTGCTGCTGGCGGCGCTCGGCACGCAACACAAGATACTGCGAGTAGTTGACCTTATAGTCATATATGCGTCCCATTGTCACCTCTATGGTGCGTGTGGTTATGTTGTCGACAAACTTGCGGTCGTGGCTTATCACCACCACTGCCTTTCCGTTGTTTATCAGGAACTCCTCGAGCCAACCTATTGACTCGATGTCGAGGTGGTTGGTAGGCTCGTCAAGCAACAGCACATCGGGGTTACGGAGCAGCATCTTTGCCAATTCTATGCGCATACGCCAACCACCCGAAAACTCACTTGTCTGGCGGTTGAAATCGCTACGCTCAAAGCCAAGGCCAAGAAGAGTCTTTTCGACATCCTCCTCAAAGTGGGTCATATCAATGGCATAGAATTTCTCACTCTTGGTGGCCACCTCTTCGATGAGTGCCATATAGTCGTCACTCTCGTAGTCGGTACGTGTGGCAAGTTCGTTGTTCATTCGGTCAAGCTCGGCCTCCATCTCATAAAGGTGCGCAAAAGCCTGCGATGCCTCTTCGAAGACTGTGCGACCATCCTCGGTCATAAGGTGCTGTGGCAGATAGGCTATTACCGTATCCTTCGGTGCCGACACCGTACCACGCGTAGCATTGCGCACACCGGCAAGGATTTTCAATAAAGTACTCTTGCCTGCACCGTTCTTGCCCATCAGGGCTATACGGTCCTTTTCGTTTATCACAAACGAGACATCACTGAAAAGCGTTGTCCCTCCGAATTCCACAGCCAAACCGTCGACCGAAACCATATATATCCTACTGTTATTCTATTGAATTAAAAAAAACGGCAGCACATAGCTGCCAAAAGCGATGCAAAGATACAAAAAAAAACGGCAAATAGCCGCATAAAAGACCTATAGGCCACTGCAAAATAGGATGCAACAGCCAAAATCACTCAACGCACAGCCTCAACCGATGCAGATGCCTCTTATTTATAATCCTTCAACAATCCTTGCAACTGCTGACGGGTAAAGAATATCCTGCTCTTTACCGTTCCCAACGGCAGACCGAGGCGGTCGGCTATCTCGCGGTACTTGAAGCCCGAAATGTGCATAAGGAACGGGATGCGGTA
>CALBKR010000004.1 GCA_937896105.1 uncultured Bacteroidales bacterium | reverse complement strand
GTTGCGTCCGGCCTCGGCCTCGGCAATAGCCTTCTCCCAATTCTTGTAGCTGTAACGATAAACGCCCTTGTAGCGGAAACCGTAGATTGAAGCCAAGGGGTTACCTACCTGAATACGTCCGAGGTAAGAAGAGTTCTTAAAGTCGTAGTCGGGGTTGTTGTTGCTGAGCACGCTTGCCTCCATCTCCTTAACCTCGTTGAAGTTCTGACCTACGTTGAAGTAAGCACTGAAAGTAAAGTCTTTGAATACCTTCAGACGGTTGATGTTAAGGTTAATCTCGTAACCCGAGTTCTCGACAGCACCTGTGTTCTTGTATGCAAGGCTGTTGTAACCCGAAGATGTGGGGATATTGTAATTCTGCATCAGCTGGTCGTAGGTAGTACTCGAATGCACCGGTAATAACGTCGTTAAAGAAACCAAAGTCGGTACCAATGTTAAACTCGCGCTTATCCGATGCACGAAGGTCGCTCATACGAATACCGCCGGGACGGAATCCTGTAATGTCGATGTAGCTTCCGCTGGGAGTATAAGTTGTGTACATAAGGTACTCCTGACCGGGAGTGTTACCAGCCCATCCGTAGCTGGGACGGATAGAGAACATCGAGAGGACGGGCTTTGCCCACTCCATCCACGGCTCGTCCGATACGTTCCAACGTCCCGATACCGAGGGGAACACTGTCCATTTTCTATCATCACCAAACTGTGTATGACCCTCGCCACGTACTGCAAAGCCGAGCACATACTTCGATTTGTATGAGTAGTGAGCCTGATATGTGAAGTTAAGGCTACGCGACTGTCCTTTATATGTGCTTGCCTTTGAGAGATACGAGCCGAGTGTAGTACTGTTCAAGCCGTTGGGCAGACCGTAGGTAGCCTGCTCCTGCTGTGTGCTTGTACTTGTGTTCATCTCGAATTGACCCGACATTGTAAGGTAGTGATCCTCATTACCAAGATAGGGGGTAAAGATAAGGTTATGACGTGTTGTGAACTGCAAGCTCTTGCTATCGTACATCGAAGCTGTGTTTACATCGTCGCCTGTCCAGTTGCTGTTTGTAAGCGATGCGGGCAGATAAGATGAGTTAGACAGTGTAGCTGCGTTCATATAAACAAGACCGCGGTACTTGAGCTGTGTCTCGTCGTCCTCAAGGCCGAGGAGGTTGTACTCCAATGTAATCTGAGGAGCAATACTGTAGCTCTCTTGGTCGCTCTTGGCAAGGTGAGCAAGGGCAACGGGGTTCTTCATACTCTTCTGGTCATCTGTGTTACCATCCTTGTCAAATATACTTGAACCACTCTGAAGCATCTTGTAATAGTCGTCGGTATTGTTACCGTAACGGTCCTGATACCATATACTCATATTAGGCATCTTGTTCTGCGCAATACCAAGAAGGTCGCTGTAATTCTTCTGGTTATTTGTATATGAGAATGAGAACTCGGTCATAACCTTGATACGGTCTGATACGTAGTAGTCGAGTGCCAAACGCGATGAGTAGGTCTCAAGATACTGCTTGATAATGGTACCTGTCTCGTTTGTATATGAACCCGAAATACGGAACACGGCTTTCTCGCCACCACCGGTGAGGTTCACGCTATACTCGTTACGATAACCGTGCTTTGTTACTTGATCTACCCAATCGGTATTCTCGTTGTAATTCTCGTACTGGTCGAAGTTGGGGTCGTAGCTGAGCTCGGGGAAATTCGAGGCAGCTGCACTCTGCTGAGGATTGAAGTGAGACTCCTTGAGCAACATTGTATATTCGTCTCCGTTAAGAAGATTCATACCTTTGGGAATCCATTTATCCTTGAATTTAACAGAGAAGTTAACGCGTGTGGGACCACGGTGTCCGCGCTTTGTCTTAATCTTGATAACACCATTGGCACCGCGTGAACCCCAAACGGCACAAGAGGCGGCGTCCTTAAGTACCTCGATTGACTCAATGTCATCGGGGTTCACCGAAAGAAGCTCACTGAATTGGTCGTTGTCCAAACGAGTGTAGTCGAACGACTCGCCTTGGTCGGCGGGCATCTCGAAGATGTTGTCGTTAACAACAATCAGAGGCTCGGCGTTACCGTTAATGGTCGATGTACCACGCAGACGCATCTGTGTACCCGAACCGAGGTCTCCACTGCTGAATACGACGTCAAGACCGGCAATCTGTCCCTGAAGGGCCTCATCGACCGAAGCAAACGAAAGACCGTCCATCTCGCTCATATCAAATTTCTGAGTAGCCGACGAAACCTCGCGCTCAAGAATATCGAGCGCACCGCTCTGACGACGGGGCTTTGCCGTGATGATTACCTCTTCAATTACGTTATCCTCTATCATCTTGATATTGAATACAGTGCGCGAACCAATCTCGAGTTTCTGTGTCTTGTAACCAATGTACGAAACTTCGAGGTGGTTGCTTGTGTTCTTAACAACCATAGAGAAGTTACCCTCCATATCGGTGATGGTAGCCTCGATAATACGGTCGCTATTGTCGCGCTCGGTTACGTTAACCATCATAAGCGGACCCTCGGAATCACTGAATACTTTTCCGGAAATACGTGCACTCTTCTGTGCAAAAGCCGATGTACCGACCAAGCAGCATAGAGTAAGCAACATTAAATGTTTTATCTTTATCATAGCAGTTATCTCTTTGCTTATTTTTTGATTTGCCCTCTTCCCTTTTCATTGTTTTCCTCCATATTGTAAAGTTATTCACTTAAGATTGTCCTTATACTCCCTTAAATTTTTAAAATAGACAAATTCAACATATACTAAAAACAAGAGTGTAATTGAGATGCACTCTTGCCAAAGATTATTTTTTATTTTTTATATATTCTTCAATTAATTGTTCATTCTTTTATTACTAGTAGAATATGTTCTTATATAATTATCAGCTTCTTCTCTAGATCTAAAAATTATAATATTTAGATTATCTTTATATTT
>CALBKR010000003.1 GCA_937896105.1 uncultured Bacteroidales bacterium | reverse complement strand
CTCATTGCGTTGAGTATGACAATGGGCTGGAACAACAGCAACATCATCAATTTCGGTTCTGTCATATTGATAATTGCCGGCATAATTACATACATCTTTGCCAGCAAAAATATTTTGGGCGAGAACATCAACAACAAATAACAGAATACAACCACCGAAATACAGGCAAACAAAAAAGCACCGATTTCAAATCGGTGCTTTTTCGTTTGCTTATGCTTCTACATCAGGAGCTATCAGTTTATACCCCTTACCATGAATATTGATGATTTCGATATTCTCATCAGCCTTCAGGTGCTTACGCAACTTGGTAATATATACATCCATACTGCGAGCCGTGAAATAGGTATCGGCAGTCCAGACAGTCTTGAGGGCATATTCACGCTGCAGGATTTCGTTTCTATGGGCACATAGCAAGCTCAAGAGATCGGACTCTTTGGTTGTCAGCTTTGTCTGCTGGTCGTCAATGGTGAGCAGCTGTTTGCGTGCATCGAACTGGAAACGGCCTATCTTATACATGGCATTCTCCTTATATTTCTTACCGCGTACACGACGCAGTATTGTCTCGATACGCGCCATTAGCACCTCCATAGTAGAATCCTTGGTAATATAATCATCGGCTCCGTGCTTGAAACCCTCGAGGATATCCTCGTTCATTGTCTTTTGTGTAAGGAATATGATAGGAATATCGGCATTCACGGCGCGAATCTCCTGAGCAAGGGTAAAGCCATCCTTAATAGGCATCATAACATCAAGGAGGCAGAGATCGAACTTGCCCTTCAGGAAAGCCTTATAACCGGCATCGCCATCGGGATACAGCTCAACATAATAGCCCTTTGCCTGCAAGTAATCACGCTGAAGCATTCCCAAATACTCCTCATCCTCGCATAATAGAATCCTTGTTTTCTCTTCCATAACAAATTATTTTAAAGGTAATACAATTACAAATGTTGTCCCCACACCCAGTTCGCTCTCGGCGCGTATAGTTCCACGATGAGCCTGCACTATCTGCTTAACATAGGCAAGGCCAAGTCCAAAGCCCTTAACATTGTGGACATTACCGGTGTGTACTCTATAAAACCTGTCAAAAATATTTTTAAGATGTTCCTTCTTTATACCAATACCATTATCCTTGACAGACAGCATAAACTTGCCACCGGCATTCCAGGTACGCACCTCGAGCTCAATAGGAGCATCTTGCCGCCTGTATTTCACTGCGTTGTCCATCAGATTGAAGACTACATTGGTAAAATGCATCTCATCAACCATTATAAATGGGTCAACCGCCTCCAGATTTGTCTTTATCGTGCCACCGCACTGGTTAACCTTCACCATAAATGTATTGACAATATTTGCAATAAGGTCATTGGCATCAAGTTCCCTTATGTTCAAGGCTGCAGTATTCTTGGCATCGAAAAGGGACATCTGCAGTACCTTGTCGACCTGAAAACGCAGGCGCTTTGTCTCGCTCGTTATCACGCCCAACAGGCGCTGTGTCGTCTCGGGTGTTTTCTCGATACAGTCATCCTGCAACATTTGTGTCGCAAGCGAAATTGCCGAGACCGGTGTCTTCAGTTCGTGCGTCATATTATTGATGAAATCATTCTTCATTTTTGTTATGCGCTTATGCCTTACAGCCATATAAAGTGTGAACACGAATGTTATTAACAGAATAAATGTGAACACAAGTGACGGTAGCATAAATTTAACCGAACCATATATAAATTTGTTCAAGCCCGATTTCGGGAAGCAAATCTCGAGCATTGATGCACGCATAGGCTGGTCATTCTCGAATAGCGGCTGACTTAACAGCCTGCCACATTCAGAAGAGCCCATTGTGTTGTAGACCGTGTCACGACCGTTATGGTCGAGCACTCTGACACTGAAAGGCATATCGATACCATTATTGGCAAGTTCGTCCCTTAGATACCCCTCAAGAACAGAGAAATCATCAATCCTGCTTTGCAGAGGCTTTGTGCCGGCATTGTCAAGCATATGAAAGAGAACCTCGTCAAGGACATCACGCTGATATTTAGCTCTCATCTTAAGGACATCGTGCTGCAGACGCTGCGCCTCTTCCACCGTGAGCGCCTTGCTTATATCCCTCATAAAGAGTTCCTCATCCATTTGATGTCCTGCCGGCACAGCCGTATTCACTGTAATAGTAGAGACCACCCCACCATTAGATGTCGAGGTCGTGTAGCTGCTCACCACCATAGAATTGCCGCTCACAAGACTTCCTTTTCTCATATAGTTGCGGCTATCCTGGGCAAGATACTCGCGCATTTCATCCATTTCCAGCCTATGCGCAACCTCGTTCAGACTCCGCTGTGCCCCCTCATATAATTGCCCTTTACGCATTGAGATAAGCGTATCTATATATGTAACCTGCAGATATAGCAAGGCCACAAAACAGACACCCATAACAATGGCAATAGTACTAATAGTCATCTTTTTCATACCACAAATATAATCAGTACATTTTAACGCGAGCTAACAAAAATCCATTATTTGAAATCATTTTCATTTTATTAACACTAAAAACACTCATAATTATCATTTCAGCAATCAATTAGAACCAACTGCCCAATAATTTGTGAAACAAGAGCACTATTTAACATAAAAAAGGGAGGATGAAAACCACCCTCCCTATCAATACAGTTATATCAATTATTCTTCGTCCTTGACCGCGAGCTCCTCGACAAGCTTGTTCTGTACATCTCCCGGCACAAGTTCGTATGTCGATGGAGACATTATGAACGAAGCACGACCTCCGGTCAGCGAACTCAATGTTGTAGAGTAGGATGCCATCTCTTTCAAAGGTACCTTTGCAGAGAGTTTCTCGTAACCGTTCTCACTCTCCATACCCATAATCATACCACGGCGTCCCTGGATATCACTCATAACATCACCCATCTTATCGGACGGAACAAACACCTCTACATCGTATACAGGCTCCAGAATCTTTGGACCTGCCTCACGGAACGCAGCACTGAAGGCGTTGCGGCCTGCAAGCATAAATGAAAGCTCGTTCGAATCTACCGGGTGCATCTTGCCATCGTAAACGATTACACGCACATCACGCGCATAAGAACCGGTAAGAGGACCGCGCTCCATACGCTCCATAACACCTTTGAGGATTGCAGGCATAAAACGGGCATCGATGCTACCACCGACAATACTGTTCACAAACACCAACTTGCCGCCCCACTCGAGTGTAACCTCCTCGGTAGCCTTGGCATTAATCTTGAACTCCTGACCACCGAAACGATATACCTCCTGCAATGGCTTGCCATCCTCGTATGGCTCGACAATTAGATGCACCTCGCCGAACTGGCCTGCACCACCCGACTGTTTCTTGTGACGGTAATCGGCGCGCGCAGCCTTGGTAATAGTCTCGCGATAAGGAATCTTGGGTTCCTCATACTTGACCTGAATCTTCTCTACATTCTCAAGACGCCACTTCAATGTACGCAAGTGGAACTCACCCTGGCCATAAACGATTGTCTGGCGGAGCTCCTTGGACTGCTCTATGCGCCAAGTAGGATCCTCCTCGTGCATACGGTTGAGCACCTGCATCATCTTCTCGATTTCGGACTCGTTCACAGGCTTGATGGCACGTGAATATTTCGATGCAGGATATTTTACCAACGCAAACTTATTATTGGCATCTTTGCTGTTCAAGGTATTACCTATCTTTATATCCTTCAGCTTAACTGTACAACCAAGGTCACCGGCCTTCAACTCATCGACAGCGACACGGTTTGCACCAGCACTGCAGTAGAGCTGTGCGATACGCTCCTTTGAACCACGGTCAACATTCACCAAGTCATCACCGGCCTTCAATGTACCGCTCATAACCTTGAAATAGTTAACCTCACCGATGTGCGGCTCTACTGATGTCTTGTAGAAAAGGATAGATGTTGGAGCTGTGCTGTCATAAGGAACAGTCTCACCATCAGCATTGACCGGTTGAGGCATATCGGTAATCTCCGGAGCCACATTTGCAAGGAACTCGAGCAAACGGCTTACAGCTACATCCGTAGATGCCGAACAGCAGAGAACCGGATATACACTGTCGGTAGAGAGACCCAAACGTGCACCCATACGGATTTCATCAGTTGTCAACTCCTCAGACTCAAAGAACTTGTCCATCAAGCCCTCTTCATTCTCGGCAGCCTTCTCCACAAGCTCCATATGAAGAGCCTTTGCCTTTTCGAGTTCACCTGCAGGGATATCCTCAACGAGCGGTGGCTGCCCCTCGCCTGTATAGGTGAGTTTCTTCATAAGCAGAACGTCGATAATAGTGCTGAAACCGGGACCGGCATTCAACGGATACTGTACAGGAACAACCTTTGAGCCATAAATAGACTGCAACTGCTCGATGATTGTATCATAGTCGCATTTATCATTATCAACCTGGTTAACCACGAACATCATCGGCTTCTTCATCTTGCTGATGTAGCGGTAGCAGTTCTGAGTGCCCACCTCAACGCCATACTGACCGTTGATGACCATCATTGCCAAATCGGCAACAGTCATTGCGCTGACCATACTGCCTGCAAAGTCATCGGAACCCGGACAGTCGATGAGGTTCAGCTTCTTGCCGGCCTGCTCAATTTGGAAAACAGTCGAAAACACCGAATAGCCATACTCCTGCTCTACAGGGAAGTAGTCACTAACGGTGTTCTTAGCCTCAATTGTACCTCTACGTTTGATAATTCCACCCTCATAGAGCATAGCCTCTGTGAGAGTGGTTTTTCCAGAGCCGGAACATCCTACGATTGCAATGTTCTTGATTTCGTTGGTTTGATAAGTTTTCATACTATTTTTGTTTTTTACTGGAGAAGCAGGGCCTGAAACAAACAATTATCACTCCTAAAAGATGCCTTTTATTCATCATCGTAGCCCGAACAACCCCTATGGTTAGTTGATTGTTTAAATTACGTGGCAATGTAGGCATTTTTCAAAAAAAAAGCAAATACAACAGCTATGTTTTTCACTAAAAATTTTTAAAAAGCTATCTTTGCCCTATAATTGAAGCAAAAATGGCAGGATTATACATACATATTCCCTTTTGCAAACAGCGTTGCACATACTGCGCCTTCTACTCCACTACCTTATATAATATAAAGGAGCAGTATGTCGATGCACTGTGCAAGGAGCTTGTAACACGCAAGGATTATGCAGGCGGAGAGGTCATAGGCACCATATACCTTGGCGGCGGCACCCCCTCGACTCTCTCAATGAGCCAACTGCAAAGGATTTGTGACACCATCTATGCCAACTACCGCATATCGGAGAGTGCCGAGATTACCATTGAGTGCAACCCCGATGACCTGACGGACGATTTTCTTTCGCAACTGAAAAGGTTGCCGTTCAACAGGATAAGTATGGGTATTCAGACATTTGACGACACCCAGCTTAAACATCTGGGGCGCCGTCACACAGCCGCGAAGGCACGACAAGCCGTTGCCAATGCCCGTGCAGCCGGATACAACAACATAAGCATTGACCTTATATTTGCCCTTCCGGGTTCAACCGCAGAAAGCTGGCAGCACGACCTCGACTGTGCCATAGCACTGACCCCCGAACATCTATCGGCCTACAACCTTACATACGAAGAAGGCACCCCACTCTACCACTCCCTGCAACGAGGCGATTTCGAGGAACTCAGCGAAGAGGAGAACATCAGGCAGTTCCAAATGCTCATTGAGACGATGAAGAGGGTCGGATACCGCCACTACGAGATATCGAATTTTGCGCGCGAAGGTCGTCGTTCTCAGCACAATAGCGGCTACTGGCGCGGAGTACCATACCTCG
>CALBKR010000002.1 GCA_937896105.1 uncultured Bacteroidales bacterium | reverse complement strand
CTTTGTTACCATTATGAGGTACTCGCCCTCGCCGAACGAATCGACCGAAATGCCGGAGGTGATCTTCTCGCCATCGCTCATCTCATTGTTGCGTGGAAAGAATATGATATATACTATGGCTGTGTATATGGCAAGTACAGCTATTGTGAAATTCGGGTTCTTGAGAAATCTCATTGTTGTTGATTTTTTACTCGTGCAAAATTAATGAAAAAATGGATTGTCGGGAATATTCTTAAGCTTTTGCCGTAAAATATAGCATATTTTAAGAATTTGTCTTACTTTTACAAGACAAAGCAATCATCAAACAATATATAATATGGCAAAGTTCAAACGTATACTTTTGAAGCTCAGCGGCGAAAGCCTTATGGGCGAGCAGGGCTATGGTATCGATGTTAAACGCCTCAACGAATATGCGGCTCAGATAAGGGAGGTGGCTGCTATGGGCGTGCAGATAGGCATTGTAATAGGTGGCGGCAATATCTTCCGCGGTCTCACGGGCGCCGGTAAGGGATTTGACCGCGTGAAAGGTGACCAGATGGGTATGATGGCTACGGTCATCAACAGTCTTGCACTCAGCTCGGCACTTGGTGCAGCCGGTGTTCCCAACAAGGTACTCACTGCAATACGTATGGAGCCTGTAGGCGAGTTCTACACCAAGTGGAAGGCTATCGAGGCAATGGAGCAGGGGATAGTGGTCATTATGGCAGCCGGTACCGGAAGCCCCTATTTTACAACCGATACAGGTTCATCGCTACGAGGCATTGAAATTGAAGCAGATGTAATGCTTAAGGGTACACGTGTCGATGGTATCTACACCGCCGATCCCGAAAAAGATCCTACCGCTACAAAGTTCCACGACATATCTTATGATGAGGTGATTTCTCGTGGTCTTAAAGTAATGGATATCACTGCCACTGCGATGTGCCGCGAGAATAACCTGCCTATCTATGTGTTCAATATGGATGTCGTTGGTAACTTGCGCAAGGTTATGGAGGGGGAGGAGATTGGGACATTTGTCCACCCTTGATAACACCGCTAAAAAGGCATCTGCTGCGTTGTGTTCATTTTTGAAAATAGTCATTTAGGCTAACTAAACTCCTGTTTTCAAAAATTTCGCGAGCCTTGCATCTGCACTTTTTAATCGGCATTATAATTTAACGGGGAAAAAGCATCAGTTCTGTTGTGTGCCAATGCTGTTGCATAAAAAAAGAATGGAAATTAATAATTTCCATTCTTTTTTTATGTATGATGTTATTCTGCATCCTTTGTCAGTAGCCAGCCGCCTGTCTGGGTTACTTCGGTATTCAATGCAGTGCCGGTTGCACTGTATGCGTTTACGGTACCGCCGTTGATAGTGATGCCTGCCGTGGCATTGACTGCATTGTCATTGGCGTCAGCAATGAGTGTACCGCCATTGACAGTCAGGTTCACTGTTGTGATGGCGCGGCTCTTCTTGTCATCGGCAATGTCGGTGTAGTTCTCGCCTGTGGCAACGAGTGTCACATCACCGGCATTGATTGTGGTGTTGCCGTTGCAATTGATACCCTTGGAGCCCTTGCCGTTGCTCTCGAGCGCGATGCTTCCGCCTGTTATCTCAAGATTTCCATTGCACTTTATGCCGCCGGCCGATGTGGTGTCGCTGCTAATTGTGCCGTTTGCAAAGCCTGTAATCTTGCCTCCTGTGAATGATACAGCACCGTCGCTGTTGATTATCTTTGAGCCGTTGCCGTTGACGGTGGCCTGGATTATGCCGCCCTTTTGTGTGTAGTTACGTGTGGTCTTTATGGCCGAACTCTTCTCGCC
This sequence comes from uncultured Bacteroidales bacterium, assembly GCA_937896105.1. The sequence continues at coordinate 8,152 of CALBKR010000002.1, read as the reverse complement.
GGTAGTGGTTATCTTGATGAAACCTCCATTGATGACTGCATCGGGTATAACAGTAGGGTCGATAACGGTTTCTTCGTATACAACCTTTACGGCCTCGCTGCCCGATGTTATTTCAAGTTTGCCTGCGTCAATGGTCAGCGTTCCCTCGCTACAGTCTATACCGTTGTTGGTGGCGTTGATGGTTATTGCAGGTGCGTATGCGTCTGTGCGTCCGACAATGAATTTCTCTTTTGTTCTGAACCCATCCTTCGCCGAGTTAATGTTGATGTTGCCACCACGTACTCTTATGTAGTCGTCGCTGCAGATTGCGTGGCCGCCGAGGCTGGTGACATTGAGTATGCCTGTGCCTTTGTTATGACCATCGAATATTATCTGCCCTTCGCTGAAGAATGTGCCTTTCTGGTCCTCCTCCAAACCGTCGGCACCGATGGCTGGTGCACTGTATGTCGCACCATCGCAGAGGCTGTTTGTCGTGCCGTCTCCAATGCTGCAATATACAGTTTTCCCGCTTTGGATATTTATGGCAGGCCCTGTCGGATTTGTGAGCTCTACCCCATATAACCACAAACGGAATTTCTTTGAACTGTAAATCTTCAAAGACCCGTTATTGCATTTTCCTCGTACAAGATAAGCTGTTTTACTGCTTGTCGAGTTGATGGTAATATGGTTCCCATCCTGTGTATATGTGACAGTTGTCAGGCTTGTCGGCTTCTTTACGGTAACTCCTGTCTCGCTGAATGTAACCTGTACGGTTGCTGTTGTGGAGTAGCCTTCGATGAAGTCGCCGTAGTCTACGTGGAGTTCATCGCCGGGCATAGCCTCGGTCTCTTCGTTGTAGCTGTTTGCGTCATTGGCATCGAACGAAACATTTGGGGCAATGTCGAATGTGAGCTCGTTGCCGCCATTGCTTGCCGGGGCGATATTTGTTATACCGCTTGTCGCAAAACTGCTTGTCAAGCCATCCTGCATCCCAATGTGTATTAGCTGCTGCTCCTCGTCGAAGGTTATGTCATCAGCCTCTCGGGTATCTATAGCCTGGTATGTGCCGTCGTTGTTGTTGATATACAGCACCTGTGCTTGCATAAAAGATGCTGCAAGCACTGCGAATAGTGTAGATAGTGCCTTTTTCATCTTTTTATGATTTTTTCGGTTTTACCATTAGCCTGTACGATATAAATGCCGCGTGGCAGGCTGGCTATGCTTATTGTGCCTGCGCGGCTACCCAACCGTTTGGTCAGCAGTTGTGCTCCGGTAGCACTGTATACCGTGACCACTGAGCCGGCATCGCTGTTTATGGCAATCTCGTCGTGTGATATGTATTCGACAAGCCTCTCTTTTTCCTGTCCGATGCCGGTGATAGATGATAGGTCACCGAAGTATATGCGGCTGATGTCGCCCATTCCAATGCTGCTTTTTGAGCCATCTGTCTGCTCGATGTTGACGGTGGTGCCGTCGAAAGTCATCTGCTTAAGGTTGTCGAGTGTTATCGCTTCGCTTTCACCGGCAGCCTTCTCCACAACCATTTGCTGTGCTGTGGCAGGAATGGCGAGAACAGCGAGAATAATGATGATAAATAGCTTTTTCATATTTCTTAAAGGTCTATTGAGTATTCAAAACCTACCGCGTGTCCCTTTGGCTCGTCGTCGTCATTTGCGTCCTGGTAAAGGTAGAACAGTGATATCGAGTTATCCTTGTTTATCTTGTAGCTTGCACCGATGCGGTAGCGCAGTTTGTCGTGCCCTTTCCACTTGTCGAGGCGAGTGTAGAGTTCTACCGACGCGAACGGGTTTACCTTGCAGTTGGGGATGTCGTATTTCAGGCTCAGGCGTGAACGCAATGTAAGGTTGTCCTTCGCCTCCTTAAACTCTGGTTCAGTCTCTGTTTCCCAGTAGTTGTCGTCGGTTGAAATAGGATCATAATCAGTATTGTATCTATACTTCGTCTCGTTAGTGGTTGCTGAATTAGTGTGGGTATACTGCAGCCTTTCGCGCAGGCCTATCTCAAAACGGCCTATCTTGTACTCCCCGCTTATGGTAGCATATGCGCGGTTTCTTATGACCCAGTAGGCCTGGTCTATGTTGTAGTTGTAGAACACGTTCCCCTCTTCATCGTAGACTGGCTCCTTTAAACTCATGCTCTCGGGCTTCTGGGTGTACATAAAACTATAACCTGCATTTGCCTTCAGCCACTTGAGTATCTTGTATTCAACCTTTACGCCAATAGCGGCTCTTTCGACATTGCTTACAAAGTCGAAGGTGCGGAACTCGGCATCGGCAACAATCTTGAACTGCTTGTTCAGTTTCTTCGATGCCTCAACAGTAGCCCAAATTCCGAATTCGTTCTCGTCACTCTGCGCCTTTACGTTGCCAAGCGGTGTAAAGAGCATTGCTGCCAATAGCAACAGCGTTGCTTTGACTGTGTTTTTATTTGAGTTTGTATTCATCGGTCGGGGTCTTTAATGTCGTGTCTACTGAATTGTTGGAACTGTTGCTCTTGTAGTACATCTTTACTATGGCTGCATCCTTGAGGAAATCGATGGCACCAACCTCCACTTTTTTAATCTTCAGGCCGGTACGTTTCTCAAGGTCTGCAATCAGTTCATCGCGCTTGTCGGGGGTGATGAGGCTGACATTGTCATACTTTATCACCTTGTAGGAGTAGTGGCTGATGAGCAACTTGCTCTCGCATATCCAGATGGATGCAATGAAAAGTGCGTTTATAATCAGAACTTCGCCAGTGCTAAGCTCGCTGACAGTGAGACCATTGATAGCGCTCATTGCGATGATGATGAACAGGTAGGTCATCTCCCTGATGGCAACCTGCTCGGTGCGGTAGCGTATAATGCTGAATATTGCAAAGAGTCCAAGAGCGATACCGGCCTTGAGCTTTACATCACCAAGCACGTATATGAGCATAAAGGTGCTTATGGCAATGAGTATGTATGTGAAGAAGAACTCTCCGCGTTTGCACTTGGGATAATATAGCCCACGTACAACAATCATAATTGCCACAAGATTTATAAAGAATGCCAGCAGTAGATCCAACACGTGCTCGGTGTCAATGAATTTATTGCTCTGTCGCTTCTCCTTTACCGATAGGGACATCTTCTCATTCCCGTCGTTGCCGAGCTCGTCATCGTCGTAGATAGAGTTGTTTACAATATCGGCTTTTTTTGCCTTTGCAGTAGTTGCATCTATGGTTTCGACCGTCTCGATAGTTGCAGTTTGTGCGGTTGTCAAAGACTTGGCATCTTCTGCTTGGACAAACATTGTCGAGCAGATAAGGAATAGGGTTGTCAGAAGTTTCATCATATTGTTTTTTGTTGTTTGTTTTCCATCTTTTCAATCATTCTCAGACGTTCTTTGAAATTATTGCGTTTGAGGTGCCTGTTGGTTAGCGCACTGCCTATGCAGTATTTGCTGAATCCGGAGCGCTTTATTCTTGTTTCGCGCAAGATGTCAAGAGCCGGTGAGGGAACATTGCCGTCGCGTTTGAGTTCAATGATGGCGACACGTTGCAGCCGGTCGTGCCCGTCGCTCTTGAGGTGGTGGAAACGCAGGTTGAAATCAATGGTCAACCTCTCGGTCTTGGCAATGTTTACAAGTGTTATGCGGCTGAACCAGTTCTCGATTACAGGCGAAATCTCGTCGATAGTGTACCAGGCGTGCTTGCCCATAAAGGGTACGATAGAGTCGTGCTCACAGCTGTAACTGTCGTGACCCTTTATCGGGATACGTTTCTTCTTTGTGCGTCCGTGGTTGTTCTTGTTCTTGATTTCGAAGAATGTGTCATCGCTGTCGAGATATGTGCGCACCCTTATCTTCTCCCTTACCTTGCGCCCGGCGTGGTGTATGCCGTACATCTGATAGTCGGCTGTGTCGAAATATGTGGTATGGTAGCTGGCAATGCGCTTGCCGTTTATCTCCTGGATATAGTATTTACCCTGAACCGCTGCCAAAAAGGCATTCAACTGCTCAAGTGTAGCCACGAATTTCGTGTCCGTCCTGTTCATCAGCTTTATGCCGGACATCTCCTCCAGGGTTATCGGAGGGAGCCTGAATGCCTTCTCGATTATGCTCTTTGTCATACCTGATTGCGCCGATTATGGCAATTTTTTACAAAAATAGTCAAATCTTTTTAATAATCAAGTTATAATATTTCTTTATACATAAACTCCTTGTTTTTTTATGTTTTTTTATGTGATATGCCTCATTTTGTCTATTGTTTTTTCGCTCGTTTGTTTATACCTTCACCTGTCGGTGGAGCTATTTCTGCACTCGCTGTGAAAATATCCAAGCAAGCTTGGCTCTTTTTCGCTCGTTTGTTTGTACCCTCACCTGTCGGTGGAGCTATTTCTGCACTCGCTGTGAAAATATCCAAGCAAGCTTGGCTCTTTTTCGCTCGTTTGTTTATACCTTCACCTGTCGGTGGAGCTATTTCTGCACTCGCTGTGAAAATATCCAAGCAAGCTTGGCTCTTTTTCGCTCGTTTGTTTGTACCTTTGATGTGGAAAATTTGAGATATGGATGTAAAAGCGATTATCGACCGTTATTATCCGGTTGAGAATGAATTGAAAAATATTTACAATATTCACGCGGAGAAGGTCACTTCTTTTGCTTTGGAGATGGCAGCCCGTCATCCCGAACTCGGTGTTGATACAGGCTTTGTAAAAGAGGCTGCAATGTTGCACGATTTGGGGATTTTTCTCACCGATGCACCGCGTATATATTGCTTTGGCACTGAGCCTTATCTGTGCCACGGCTACCTTGGCGCAGAACTGTTGCGCACGTTGGGCTATGAGCGTCATGCGAGGGTTTGCGAGAGGCACACGGGCACGGGGCTGACAAAAGAGCAAGTGGTGGCCAATGGTTGGAATTTGCCGGTAAAGGATTTTGTCCCCGAAACAATAGAGGAGCAGCTGATATGCTTCGCCGACAAATTTTATTCGAAGACAAAATTCCTCGAAACGCGCCGTACATTTGAGCAGGTGGTGGATAGTATGTCGAAAATCTCTGCCGAGTCTGTAGAGAAGGTAAATCGTTGGGCAGAGATGTTCCTGTAATAATCGATAATGTTCGCGCACAGTCGTGCGTGTGTTTGTTTTAAATATTTTTTATACTAAAATTAAAGAATAGTCCTTTTAATTTAGTAATTTTGCACATTCTATTGATGAATTTGCAGATGAAGCACAAGACATTCGGTTTTTTTATTGCATTCCTATTGCTGGCAGTTGCGCCTTTCGGGGTGTCTGCCAATGGCTTGCGATATATGTCACCGCTTGCATCGCACTTTCTTCAGGATTCTCTTTCTGCCGATTCATTGTCCGTCAGTGATACCATAACGGTTGCCGCACCCAAGAAGGATGCTATCGATGCACCGGTGTACTATGAGAGTACCGACTCTATGGTGTGGTCTACAAGCGGCAATGCCTATCTGTATGGCAACAGTAAGGTTGAGTATGACAAAATAGAGCTCACCGCAAGTGTAATATCAATGAATATGGACAGTAGCGTGGTACACGCTAACGGAACTCCCGATTCAACCGGTGTGGTGAACGGTCTGCCGATATTCGTCGATGGCGGTACACCTTATGAATCGGACAGGATAAGCTATAACTTCAAGACACGTAAAGGCTTTATCAGCAATGTGTTTACCCAGCAGGGTGATGGCTTTATAATGGGAGGAAAGGCAAAGAAGGACTCCTCCAATGTCTTCTATTCACAGGATGGTATGTACACGACCTGTGATGCTCCGCATCCTCATTTCTATATAAAGCTGACACGTGCCAAGGTGCGCCCTAAAAAGGATGTGGTCTCCGGTCCTCTCTATCTTGTGGTCGAGGATGTGCCGTTGCCGTTGGCTCTGCCTTTCGGCTTCTTCCCCTTTACAAGCAGTTACTCCTCGGGTATAATTATGCCGACATATGGCGATGAGACCGAGCGTGGATTCTATTTGCGTGATGGCGGATATTATTTTGCCATCAGTGACAAGTTTGACCTTCGTCTGACAGGCGAGATATATACAAAGGGTTCGTGGGGTGTCGGGGCTGCATCGACATATGCCAAGCGATATAAGTTCTCGGGTAGCTTTGATTTGAGTTATCTTGTGACAAAGACCGGAGAAAAGGGGCTTCCCGATTATGCAGTAGGTAAGAATTTCAGGATAATGTGGAGCCATAGACAGGATCCTAAGGCGCGCCCGAACAGTAACTTCTCGGCAAGTGTGAATTTCTCCACAGCAAACTATGAACGCTCGAACCTCAATAGTCTCTATAACCCTGTGTTGAGCTCGCAGAGTATGAGGACATCGAGTGTCAGCTACTCGCATACATTCCCCTCAATCGGCCTCACGCTCTCAACATCGATGAACCTGTCGCAGAATGTGCGTGACTCTATCATATCGCTCAATCTGCCGAGCCTGAATATCTCGTTGTCGAAGAAATATCCCTTCAAACGCAAGAAGAGGAAGGGTGATGAGCGTTGGTATGAGAAGATTTCAATCTCATACAGCGGTCAGCTCAATAACAGCATATCGGCCAAGGAGTATGAAATCATCGGCTCCGATTTCCTCAAGGACTGGAACAATGGTATGAAGCACAATATTCCAATCAGTGCGACATTCCAGTTGTTCGACCACATAAACATTACCCCGAGTTTCAATTATACCGAGCGCTGGTATTTCAAGAAGATAAACCAATCGTGGGATGAAAACAGGAACAGTGTAGTGCGTGATACAGTCGGCGGTTTCCATAGGGTCTATAACTATAACCTGTCGCTGTCGGCCAATACCACACTCTATGGTTTCTACAAACCGGCAGGGTTTATAAAAAACAGCCGTGTACATACCGTGCGGCACGTCTTCAAGCCATCAATCTCATTTAATTACGCACCCGATTTCGGCAATGAACGGTATGGATACTACGATACCTATGTCTACACCGATGAAAATGGCGAGGCGCGTACGGTGGAGTATTCGCCCTATCAGGGGGCGATGTTCGGCGTGCCGTCAAAGGGGCAGACCGGTAGCATTTCGCTGAATGTCAGCAATAACCTCGAGATGAAATGGCGTACAAAGACCGACTCTTTGAAAAAGGTAAGCCTTATTGATGAGATAGGTGCGTCACTCTCATATAACCTTGCTGCAAAGACAAAGCCCTGGAGTAATCTCTCGACCAGGCTCAGGTTGAAGCTGACCAAGAGTTATACCTTCAGCTTCAATGCAACCTGGGCTACATATGCCTATGCCTTCAATGACAGGGGGCAGGTTATCGTGGGTGACAGGACGGAGTGGTCCTATGGCCGTTTCGGGCGCTTCCAGGGTATGAGTCAGAATCTCTCTTATACTTTCAACAACAAGACCTTTACCAAAATAAAGGACTGGTTTACCAAAAAGGACAAGGAAGAGGGGGGTGACGAACTTGTCGATGGCAAGGTGCCGGACAAGAAACTGGATGCGCCGGAGAAAGGAACGAGAAAATCGCGCAATTCAAACAAGCCGGAGAATGCCGATGTCGATGAGGATGGTTATATGCCATATAAGTTCACGTGGAACCTGACCGTCTCCTATGGTATTACGATGGGTGAGGACAGGAGCGCAAAGATTAACATAAAGACAATGCGTTACCCATATAAATTTACGCAAAACCTTAATTTTTCGGGCAACATTGGAATCTCGGACAATTGGCGTATAAATTTCACTTCGGGATACAACTTCGAGTTCAAGCGTCTAACGACGACAACCGTGAACATCTCACGCGACCTGCACTGTTTCGAGATGTCGTGCGGTATTGTGCTTGCGCCATACACCTCATTCAATTTCAGCTTCCGCGCAACATCGCAGATGCTTGCCGATGCACTGAAAATCGACAAACGTAGCAGTCGCAGCAGTAATGTGCAGTGGTATAACGATTAATCCCGCCTGCGGCTTTTGCCGTTAAACGGGATTCCTTTATCGTATTGTATCAAGAAGCTCTACCAGATTATTTCACTCTTTCCCTGTTCCTTCAGGTATCGGTTCGCTGTGCTGAAATGGTGGTTCCCGAAAAAGCCCTGATAGGCCGATAGCGGTGACGGGTGTGGTGATGTGAGCACAAGATGCTTGCTACGGTCGATGAAAGCACCCTTCTTCTGGGCATAGCTGCCCCAAAGGATGA
>CALBKR010000001.1 GCA_937896105.1 uncultured Bacteroidales bacterium | reverse complement strand
TAGGTTCGAGAGAGCAGCAACTGCACCATTGGCAGGCTGGTGCGATAATTGGGCTTCCATTGGTCGGCTGCGGGCAGCGACAGATAGGTTGCCTCGGCTGCGTGAAGGTCGCTCAGTATCTGTGCATATACCTCGCCGACGGTTTTTCGTGCAAGATAATCGTCGCTCTCTTCGATGGCGCTTTTCAGCTTCAGGGGCACGCCAAGCGAGTCGGGGGCATAGTTGTAGGGCATTCCAAAGAGGTTCACAAGGTTCAGATAATAGAAACCGCGCAGGGCGTAGGCCTGTGCCTCGACACGGGCTATATTCTCGGGCGTGTCGTTTACCTCGGGCAGATAGTCGAGCACAGCGTTTGCACCCAAAATAAGCTCGTAGTAGCTTTTGTATATGTTGGTCTTTCTTTCGTTGGCATTATCCATTATCTCGAACATATTGGGTTGCCACGTGAAGGCTGCCGTGTATCTGTTGGCGTCGAATCCATCGTTTGGCATCTGGTATGAGGATGCCTGAATATCATCGTCGAGTAGGTTAATGAATGCGTTAAACTCGCTGAGGTCGTTGCGCAGATAGGCCTCGCCCAAGAGTAGCTCGTTGAGTGATACGGCATCTTTTGGTACAAATTCGCTCTTGGAATTAGGCTCCAGAAAATCGTTGCACGCTGTCATTGCAAGGAGTGCGGCTGCTGCTAATATTTTGTCTCGTAGTTTCATAATCGTTGATAATTTAGAATCCTAAACTTAATCCCATTGAATAGACGCGCGGTTGCAGGGTGTTGCCAAGCTCGGGGTCGTGTCGCTCGCAATTACGAAGAGGTTATTTACGTTGGCGCTCACCTGTATGCGCGACATTCCAATCTTTTGGCACAGCTTGCGTGGTACGTTGTACGAGAGTGATATTTGTGTACAACGCAGGAACGAGGCGTCGGCGACGCGTGCGTCCGATTGTGCCCACATCGAGTAGATGTTGTCGTATAGTCCGTTGGGCAGATTCAGATTGTAAAGGTCGCGTACCGATGTGTATAGTGCCGGTATATTTGTGTGTGCCTCATCTCCCGGTTGTTTCCAACGGTCGTTGAGTTCCTTTGACAGGTTGCTGAAAATATCCGGCATCTTGCCATATGTGAACGTTGAGTATGGGTTGGGCAGGCGCTTGTTTGAACCGAGCATCAATGCGAAATCTGCACCAAGATTAAAGTCTCCCCATCGTAATCTTGTATTGAAACCACCTGAAAAGTCCGGTTCGCTCTGTCCCGAGTAGACAAGGAATGTTGTGGGATCGACACTGCCGTCACCATCGACATTATCGTATGTGGCGTGTTCAAATGTAGGGTAGCCGTTTTTGCCGTCAAGCCCTGTGAACTTGTAGGACCAGAATGCTGTTAACGGGAAACCCTGCTTTAGCGGGCGACCGCTGTTGCCGGCGAGGAAATCATAATGTGTCAGCTCATCGGCCTTTGCTGTGCGGTCGTCGGTCTCCGAACGGTTCCAGTTCTTGCCGGCATTTAGACCGATAGTCCAAGCAAAGTTCTTTATGCGTATCGGGGTGTAGTTCAATGTGAACTCAAATCCCTGGTTGGTGATAAGTCCGCCGTTTAGTGGCATTGTCGATACACCATATTCTTGTGCAATATCCTGGCGAATGATGGCGTTTGAACGGCGGTTATAGTATTCAAAGTTCATCGTGATGCCGAATAACGAGAGGTCGAGACCAAGGTTGCCCGATTTTGTGCGCTCCCACTTGAGTTGCTTGTTTGGCAGGCTCGAAATGCTGAGGTAGTATTCGTTGTAGCTGGTGTGTAGCCCCTCGTAGCGTACAATCATCTCGGGGCTTATAGAGTTCACCACATTACCCTGTATTCCGTATGTAGCACGCAGGTTGAGCTGGTCGAGCCACGGCAGATGCTTCATTATAAAGGGCTCCTGTGCTATCTTCCACGATGCTCCGAACGACCAAGTCGGGTCGAACTGCTTGTTTACATCCTGTCCGAACCTGTTCGAGGCATCGGAACGCACATTCATATTGAAAACGTAGCGGTTCTTTAACGAGTAGGCTACTGTAGCATAGAATGATACATAGTTTGTAAGTGTAGATGTCTTGCTCCAACCACCGTTATAGAGTTGCGACAATGCGCCCCAACCTATCTTGACATCGCTGCCTATGGGCTTGAAATTCTCGGGAAGGTTGGGCGACACCAATATCTCGCCGCGCTCAGGCAGGTATCCCCAAACAGTGTTGCCCTCGCTGGTTCCTTCGCTCGAACGCACTTCGACACCGAGCATCGCATTGAGGCGGTGGTTCTCGTTGAACTCCTTCGAGAAGGTGAGGCGGTGCGATGTGCTGTATGATACTGTTTGCGAGTTGGCCTGCTTCAGCACACCGCCATATGGCATAAGGGCTGCATTATACCTGTCCGAACCGGCCTTTTCACTTCCGTATGGGAATCCACGGTAGAGCTGCTCGACCTGTGATGTCCTTTCACCGGCAAAGCTTTCGCTCTTGTTGCCGTTGATTGACATATTGGCTGTTCCGTTATATGTGAGCCAGCTGAGTATCTTGAATGATACGTTGACCGATGCGTTGAAGTTTGTTCCTCTGTTCTTGGAGTAGCTGTTCTCCATCTCGTTGAAGATGTTGTACGAGTATTGGTTGTGTGCGCCAAGCTGCGTGTTATATTGGTATGTGTAGTATTTCGAGTAATAGGCCGGGTCGCCGTTCTCTTCGTATGCTGGTATGGCACGGCTGGTGTTCATCGCATAGGTATAGGGGTTTACCCCTGCACCGTAACCGTCGGAGTTCCTTATGCTTCCGTTGAGCTGTGCATTAATTGTTAGCCTGTCGTTTACATTGCTGTTGATGCTCAAACGTGCTGTTATCTGGTCGTTCTGGTTTCCCACCTCGTATCCGTTGTTCAATTGGTAACCGAGAGAGGCGTTGTAGGTGTATTTGTCGCTGCCGCCCGATACGCTCAAGTTGTGGTTGTTGCTTACAGAGTTGCGTGTGAGCAAGTCAAACCAGTCTGTGTTCACCGTTTCAAGGCGTTGCAAGTAGTGTGTGAACTCCTCTTCGGTTATCATACGTTTGTTGAACATAGCCATC